>NZ_JAJATZ010000019.1:0-1238 GCF_020531945.1 Loktanella gaetbuli | reverse complement strand
CTGAGGTGCCCCTAGATTTGTAGACGCTTTGCTTGGTAATTTTGGAACCAAGGAGAGACGGATATGAGTAAGGGAATTCGGTTTACGGATGAGTTTAAGCAGGACGCTGTAGCGCAGGTTGTTGAGCGTGGTTATTCGGTGAGCGAAGTGGCTGAGCGGCTGGGGATTAGCACCAAATCGCTGTACACTTGGAAGGCTCAGTTTGCGCAGTCACCGCACGTCCGATCTGAGGTCGCGGAACAAGCTGCTGAGATCAAACGGCTTAAGAAAGAGCTGGCCCGGGTGACCGAGGAACGCACCATTCTAAAAAAGGCGACCGCGTACTTCGCGCGCGAGTCTCAGTGAAGTACGCGTTCATAGAGGCTCACCGTGCAGAGTTTTCAGTGCGGTCGATGTGCCGTGTGCTGATGGTTCATTTCAGCGGTTTCTATGCATGGCTTAAGGAACCGTTAAGCCAGCGTGCGCTCGAAGATGCGCGTCAGACAAAGCTGATCCATCAGGCCTGGACGGACAGCGGAAGGGTCTACGGATACCGGAAGTTGACTGATGACCTGCGCGATGCAGGCGAGACCTGTTCTGAGAACCGTGTGGCGCGTTTGGCCAGCTTGGCAGGCATCACGGCACAGATTGGCTACAAACGCCGTCCTGGTCGATATGGTGGCAAGCCTGCTGTCGTTGCTGACAACACCCTAGATCGGCAGTTTGGAGTTGAAGCGCCTGACCGAGTGTGGGTGACAGACATCACGTACATCAAGACGCACGAAGGTTGGTCTTATCTGGCCGTTGTGATCGATCTGTTCTCAAGGCGCGTCGTCGGTTGGTCCATGCAGTCCCGCATGACATCTGATCTTGCCTTGCAGGCATTGTTGAGCGCTGTTTGGCGGCGTAAACCAAAGCATAGGGTCTTGATCCATTCCGACCAAGGTTCCCAATTCACTGGCAAAGAGTGGCAATCGTTTCTCGGCAAGCACAATCTGGATGCCAGCATGAGCAGACGCGGAAATTGCCATGATAATGCGGTCGCAGAGAGCTTCTTTCACCTGTTGAAACGCGAACGGATCAGGCGGCGAACATACCTGACACGCGACGCAGCAAGGCAGGACGTATTCGACTACATCGAGATGTTCTACAACCCAACACGCAAGCACACGAACAACGGCATGCTGTCACCGGTTGACTATGAAATGAAACAGCAGAAAATGAACGAGGCAGGCGTCTAGAAAACTAGGGGCACCTCA
>NZ_JAJATZ010000018.1:0-1894 GCF_020531945.1 Loktanella gaetbuli | reverse complement strand
GCAAAACGGCAACACAAAAAGCCACCCGAAGGTGGCTGTTATCTCATTGTGATCATGTGGTAATCTTGGTTGCGGGAGTAGGATTTGAACCTACGACCTTCAGGTTATGAGCCTGACGAGCTACCGGGCTGCTCCATCCCGCGACAGTGTTTGATTTTGATCGTTTGAGAGATACTGAACCGTGCTTATTAGGTGTGGCGATGACTTACTCTCCCACGTCTTGAGACGCAGTACCATCAGCGCAGTGGCACTTAACGGCCGAGTTCGGGATGGGATCGGGTGTTTTGCTCACGCTATGATCACCACACCAAAAAAGCACGTTGGATCGCGCAGGCGATCCACCGAGTGCTCAAGGCACGGTTGCTATGCAACTGTGCGGCGGCACCCGGTTGATCACCTGGGCGGTTCCGTATCAGCAACCGGGTCCGTTTTCACGGTCGATTGTCGTTCCAAGAATAAGCAACTGATGTTGTGTGTGTATGTATTCTGATTTGGTCGTCGTAAAAGCATGGCTTCTACTGGATCAAATCAAGCCTATCGAGCCATTAGTACCAGTCAACTGAACACATTGCTGCGCTTACATCTCTGGCCTATCGACGAGGTGGTCTACCTCGGCTCTCAGGGATATCTTGTTTTGAAGGGGGCTTCCCGCTTAGATGCCTTCAGCGGTTATCCTGTCCGATCATAGCTACTCTGCACTGCCGTTGGCACGACAACAGATCCACCAGTGGATCGTTCACCCCGGTCCTCTCGTACTAGGGGCAACTCTTCTCAAATATCCTACACCCACGGAAGATAGGGACCGAACTGTCTCACGACGTTCTAAACCCAGCTCACGTACCTCTTTAAACGGCGAACAGCCGTACCCTTGGGACCTGCTCCAGCCCCAGGATGAGATGAGCCGACATCGAGGTGCCAAACGGTGCCGTCGATATGGACTCTTGGGCACCATCAGCCTGTTATCCCCAGCGTACCTTTTATCCGTTGAGCGATGGCCCTTCCACTCGGGACCACCGGATCACTATGGCCGTCTTTCGACTCTGCTCGACTTGTCAGTCTCGCAGTCAGGCTGGCTTCTGCCATTGCACTCAACGAGCGATTTCCGACCGCTCTGAGCCAACCTTCGCGCGCCTCCGTTACAATTTAGGAGGCGACCGCCCCAGTCAAACTACCCACCACACAGGGTCCCGGATCCGGATAACGGACCGCGGTTAGACATCAAGCAATGCAAGGGTGGTATCTCAAGGGAGGCTCCACGAGGACTGGCGTCCCCGCTTCAAAGCCTACCACCTATCCTGCACATGCATGGCCTGATGCCAGTGTGAAGCTGTAGTAAAGGTGCATGGGGTCTTTCCGTCTAACCGCGGGTAACCGGCATCTTGACCGGTAATTCAATTTCGCTGAGTCCACATTTGAGACAGCGGGGAAGTCGTTACGCCATTCGTGCAGGTCGGAACTTACCCGACAAGGAATTTCGCTACCTTAGGACCGTTATAGTTACGGCCGCCGTTTACCTGGGCTTCAATTCGGAGCTTGCACTCCTCCTTTTAACCTTCAGGCACCGGGCAGGCGTCAGACCCTATACGTCGTCTTACGACTTCGCAGAGCCCTGTGTTTTTAGTAAACAGTCGCCACCCCCTGGTTTGTGCCCCCGGCCTCTACTTGCGTAAAAACCGGGCCTCCTTCTCGCGAACTTACGGAGGTATTTTGCCGAGTTCCTTAAATGTGGTTCTCTCAAGCGCCTTGGTATTCTCTACCAGTCCACCTGTGTCGGTTTAGGGTACGATCTTAAAGGAGGGCTATTTCCAGGGACCTGTTGGCAGCCCATTCAATCCGATAAGGATGAACTACGTCTCAGATCCGTCACCACTCCACGGCCCAGGAATATTAACCT
>NZ_JAJATZ010000017.1:0-3397 GCF_020531945.1 Loktanella gaetbuli | reverse complement strand
CGTCGGATCGTCAACCGTGTTCCCGTCCGTGTCGTTGCCGTCGTCGGAGACGTCAACAACCGGAGCGCCCGCGCGGTCGATCGCCTGGCCCAGCACCGTGTTGCGCAACCCGCCCGCGTCAACATCTGCCTGCGTCAGCACGTGGTCCAGCGTCCAGACACGGGTCTCGCCCGGTCCCAGCGGCAGGCCCGCCTCGGCGGGGTTCACCAGCACGGGGGTGTCGTCGTCGATCACCGTGCCATCCGCCCGCGTAAATGTATCGTCCAGCGCCAGATCACGCAGCGTGACGTCACCGCTGTTGCGCAAGCTGATGCGGAAGGTCACCGTCTCGCCCACAGTCGTGGTCGTCCGGGTCAGCGTTTTGGTCGTGTCCAGTGTCGCGCTGCGCGGGCCACTTGGCACGCTGACGTCGTCGCTGGTGTCCACGGCACCGCCGCGCGCATCCAGACCCGTCACGAAGGCCGTGTTCTCAATCGTGCCCGCGTCGACGTCCGCCTGGGTCACCAGCCGCGAGATCGCACAGCTGGCGTCAGTCGCACCCGGTGCCAGGCTGGCGACACGGCAGACGTAGTCCGGGTCGATCAGCGGGTCGGTCAGCTCCAGATCGGTCAGCGTTACATTGCCGTTGTTGGTCACGATCAGGTCAAACCCGATGGTGCTGCCCACCGCGCCAAAGGTCGCAACCGTGGCGCGCTTTTCCAGCTGCAGGTCGTTGGCGACCGCTGGCATCTGCGTAACGAGTGTATCGGTCGCCCTGCGTGCGGCCCCCTGCGGCGACAGCGCCGAGACATCGGCGGTGTTGCTCAGCGTGCCGCGATCCACATCCGCCTGCGTGACGGTATAGGTGTCCGAACAGACCAGCTGCGCCTGCGGTTCCAGCACGGCCTGCGAACAGACCAAGTCTGGCAGCAGCGGATCGGTGCCGCTGACAGATCGTAGCCGCTGGTTGCCGGTGTTGGTAATCGTCAGCGTATAGGTCAGCTCTTGGTCCACCGCCGCGACCGGCAGCGTGGCCACGCTCTTGGCCAGCGTGATCGCCGAGACCGCATCCACGGGCGAGACAATCGCCGACGGGTCTGACGTCACAAAGGACGTCGTTCCTTGGGCATTGTACTGCGTGGTCGCCACAGCCTCGTTCGGGATCGCGCCTGCGTCCAGATCGTCCTGCGTCACCACATAGGTGTCAAAGCATTCCACAAACTCACCGGGGGCAAAGTCGTCCTGACCTGCCGCAAAACAAACCAGCGGACCGTCCAGTCGCACGTCGTTCACAACGACATCGCGCACGAACGACACCGTGCCCGTGTTCTCGACCAGGAACCGGTAGGTCAGCGTGTCGCCTACCTCGTCGATCAGCAGGTTCGTATCCGCGCTGTTGTCGGGGTTCGTCACCGCAAACAGCGACTTTGTAATCCCCAGCGATGGCACGCCGCCCTGCGGCACCGTCACGCTGTCGGTCGCGCCGCGCAGCCCGCCCGCGGTCGCGGTCGCCACGTTGGTGATCGCGCCCAGATCCACGTCGCTTAGGGTCACCGTATACGACGCGGTACAGGTCACGTCAGCGCCGGGGGCCAAACCGTTTGGCAGGATCGGACAACTGACGTTGGACACAAGGTTGTCGTCCACATCGATCGTATCGGTGATCGTCGTATTGCCGGTGTTCGTCACCAGGAACGTGTAGTTCACCACCGCGCCGTTGCGGAAATAGACCGGGTCGATCCCGGGATAGGTCACGCCCTCAAAGGTGATCGACACCGCGTTCTTGACCGTGTCCAGCGCAGGGGTCTGCTGCGCGGGCACCGTTACGCTATCGGGCGCACTGGCCGTCGCACCGCTTTGTGCGGTGGCAGTGTTCGTCACGCCGCCTGCGTCGATGTCGGCCTGCGTCACCTGATAGATACCGGTACAGGACAGCGCGCCGCCGGGGGCCAGAGGTCCCGCCTCACAGGTGATCGCATCGCCCGCCGCCGCCAGCAGCGGGTCGTTGATCGTGACCGGATCGGTCAGCGTCACGTTGCCCGTGTTCACCACGTCAAACCGGAACGTCAGCGGATCATCAACGGCTGCGAACACCGGACCGCCGTCCGCCAGCACCTTGTCCACCGACAGCGCGGGCAGCTGTGGCAACACCAGCACGGTCGGATCATCGGCCGGATTGCCGTCGCCCGCGTCCGCGTCGCGCGTCTGTGCGCTGACCGGCGCGCCCACGAACGGCACCGCCGTCGCAACCGCGATATTGCTGATCCCGCCTGCGTCGATATCGGCCTGCGTTAGCACATAGCTCGCGCGCCACACGGCGGTTTCCCCCACCAGCAGCGTGCCCGCAGGCGATCCCTGATCGCTGGATCGCAGCACCGGACCCGTGGTCAGGGCCAGCACCGTGCCATCCGCACGGGTCAGCGTATCGCTGGCGATCTGCGCGTCGCGCAGGGTCACATTGCCCGTGTTCGTCACCCGGATGTCAAAGATCACTGTCTCGCCCACCGCAACCGGACCTGCGACGATGACCTTGTCCGCGGACAATGCGGGGGCCGTGTCAATCCGCATCTCGGTCGGGTCGTTCTGGTCGTTGCCGTCGCCGTCGTTGCCGTCGTCGGACAGATCCGTGACCGGGGTGCCGTCAGGGGCCGTCGCACTAGCCGCGACGCTGTTGCTGATCCCGCCCGCATCAATATCGGTCTGCGTCAGCACGTAGCTGACCGTGTAGACATTGGTGCCGCCCACGCCCAGCACCGTCGCAGAGGCACCGGATTCCAGCATTGGATCGGGGGCCGTGCGCGGGTTGCCCGCAAGGTCTGTCAGCGTATCCACAAGCCCAAAGCCGCGCAGAGTCACATTGCCGAGGTTGGCCGCCGTGATCTCAAAGATCACCGTCTCGCCCACCGCAGACCCGCTTTGGCGGACCACCTTGGTGACCTCAAGTTGCGGGTCCGGCGCGATGGCCAGCTCTGTGGGATCGTTCAGCACGTTGCCGTCGCCGTCGTTGCCGTCGTCGGACACATCGCTGACCGGATCACCCGCAGGGCTGGTGGCCGCAACCGTCGCCGTGTTGCGCAGGCCGCCCGCGTCCACATCCGCTTGGTCCAGCACATGGCTCAGCGTCCAGACCCGCGTCCCGCCAGGCAGCAGCGGCGCATTTGCAAGCGTCGGATCGGCCAGCACCGGCGTGCCGGGGATCACCGTGCCATCGGCCCGCGTGAACGTATCCGACAGCGTGACGTTACGCAGGCTCAGCGTGCCCGTGTTCTCGGCCGTCAGGGTAAAGACCACCGTGTCGCCCACAGCCGCACCCGCCGTCGTCAACCGCTTGACCAGGTCCAGACCCGTGGTGCCAGCGATCGGCAGCTCCGTCGGATCGTCAATCGTGTTCCCGTCCGCATCATTGCCGTCGTCAGAC
>NZ_JAJATZ010000016.1:2500-4088 GCF_020531945.1 Loktanella gaetbuli | reverse complement strand
GTTCCCATCGACTACGCCTTTCGGCCTCGCCTTAGGGGTCGGCTTACCCTGCTCAGATTAGCTTTAAGCAGGAACCCTTGGACTTTCGGCGAGGGAGTCTCTCACTCCCTTTGTCGCTACTCATGTCATCATTCTCACTAGTGATCTCTCCACCCGATGGCTCACGCCCGGGCTTCATCGAAAGCTTCGCGTCTCCAATACTGGCGAACCAGTTAAGGAGACAGGAAACTATGTCACACTACGCTCTGCTACCGCGCACATAAAGTGCACCCTAGACTTCGGCTCATGGCTTGAGCCCCGTTACATCTTCGCCGCAGGACAGCTTATTTAGACCAGTGAGCTGTTACGCTATCTTTAAAGGATGGCTGCTTCTAAGCCAACCTCCTGGTTGTTTTGGCCGTCCCACCTGCTTTCCCACTTAGCCATGAATTAGGGGCCTTAGTCGTAGGTCAGGGTTGTTTCCCTCTTCACAACGGACGTTAGCACCCGCTGTGTGTCTGCCGTCTAGTACTCCTCGGTATTCGGAGTTTGGTTAGGATCAGTAAGCCGGTAAGGCCCCATTACCCATCCAGTGCTCTACCCCCGAGGGTATTCGGACGACGCTCTACCTAAATAGATTTCGCAGAGAACCAGCTATCTCCGAGTTTGATTGGCCTTTCACCCCTAGGCACACCTCATCCCGACCTTTTTCAACAGGTGTGGGTTCGGACCTCCAGTTAGTGTTACCTAACCTTCATCCTGGACATGCCTAGATCACTCGGTTTCGGGTCTAATGCCACAAACTCAATCGCCCTATTCAGACTCGCTTTCGCTGCGCCTACACCTAACGGCTTAAGCTTGCTTGTGACACTAAGTCGATGACCCATTATACAAAAGGTACGCTGTCAGCCCTCAAGGAGCCTCCAACTGATTGTAGGCGTTCGGTTTCAGGTACTGTTTCACTCCCCTCGTCGGGGTGCTTTTCACCTTTCCCTCACGGTACTGGTTCGCTATCGGTCAGTAAGGAGTACTTAGCCTTCGAAGGTGGTCCTCCGATGTTCAGACAGAATTTCACGTGTTCCGCCCTACTTAATACGTCCAATCATGCTTCTCATACGGGACTGTCACCCACTCTGGTCGTGCTTCCCAACACGTTCTGATCACACTCATGGCTCGGCTGGTCCCCGTTCGCTCGCCGCTACTAGGGGAGTATCTGTTGATTTCCTTTCCTCCGGGTACTTAGATGTTTCAGTTCCCCGGGTTTGCTTTTGTAAACCTATGTATTCAGTCTACAAATACCTGGTTTACCCCGCTATAGGCCACCTTGCGGTGATTATAACAAAGTATCAGGTGGGTTGCCCCATTCAGAAATCCATGGATCAAAGCTTATTCTCAGCTCCCCATGGCTTATCGCAGAGTATCACGTCTTTCATCGCCTCTTACTGCCAAGGCATCCACCAAACGCCCTTTTCGCGCTTGATTTGATCCAGAAGAAGACAAGCTTCTCCTGCGCCCCCTCCCTTTTGTACGATTTCTCTAAAAGGGGGCATTAATCAAAATGCATACATTGCACTGATGGCCGCTGGTTCAGCATCCATCAGCGTTCGAA
>NZ_JAJATZ010000015.1:0-4834 GCF_020531945.1 Loktanella gaetbuli | reverse complement strand
CAGCGACCACTGGTCAACGTGAGGGCACCAGCCAGCGGCCTTACGGAACCCCTCGGCCATCTTGACCACTTCCTCCTGCCTTGCTGCTTCCGCCTTGTCAGGATCGAAAGCCTTCCTTTCGGGGTCCGGGTCACGCCTGTCTGTGCGCCACCGCCCGCTGGCATCCTTGCCCGCTTCCCGCATCATATTCGCCCTGCGGCGCATCTCGGCCACTGTCCCGGATGAGACGCCTGCCGCTTTCATGATCCGTGGCTTTGTCAGTCCAGTCCCGATCCGCACCAGTCGCCACGCGGCATTGGTCCGTTCAGTCGAAGTCAGCCCCACGACCGCTTTCGCATTGGCCGCTACAGCCGCTTCTAGGGCATCGTCACGGGTGCCTTCAAAGACTTCCACCGGGATGGCCCCTGATCTACCAAGGCTGCGATATGCCTTCATCCGGTGTGCCCCATCGAGTAGCACATGCCGCCCCGTTGGTTTGCCTGCATCATCGCGTTCCCGCCAGATCAAGACTGGGTCGAGTTGGGTGCCTCGCTTCAACGCGCCCGCCAAGTTGCGCACAAGGGCGGGATGGTCAAATTCTCGGAATTGAAAGTCGGGGTCGCGGCATATCTTACCCGCCGCAAGGGTCAATCGGCCTGTCATGGGCATGATCCTAGTTGGGTTGTTCTACTAAGAGTGGGGGCAATCAACACGCCACTGGCAGGCCACCTACAGTGCGTCCGTCCCTCCACCGCCACCCCCTGCAAGGAAAAAGCCGCAGGATGCTCCCACGGCCTTCTTATCACGCCTGTGGGGTGGCCCTAGGTGACCACCACCCCCACACCTTTCCCATCACTGACATCCCGCCAGCGATCGAAGGTCGGACGCATGGCCCGTGTCCATGCCATTTCCCCGATGAATGGCATCCTGATGGCCAGCCCAAGGCGGTCTATGGTGAAGGTGAAGCGTAGGCGACCAGCGCCCAGTTGCAGTGCTATCATCGTGGTTGTGGTGTCCTCTGTTGCGTCCCATGGGAAGCTCTAGCGGGCCGTGGGGTGACACCTTGCGTAGCGGTGTTGAGAGTTACTGACCACGTCTCTCCAGTTCGGCGTCTATCTCTTCGATAAACATCCGCACCACCGAAACAGTTGGATCGGTGAGCCCCTCAAGCTCAGGGTTTGTGGACAACCAAGACGCCCAACCGTCCCGTATCTCTTGCAGACGGGAGCTGCTCAGCGATTGCCATCTGGTCGTTTTCAGCGCTCGCCAGCCATATTCCTCGAGAGCCGTAATAACTGCAAGCTCTGTGCCTTGAAGGGCAAGTGCTGCCTCATCGCTAAGAGCCGGTGGTGCATCAGGTGTTTGCAACACAGAAATCGCCCACGCTCGCAATGGTTGAGTTTCAGGTGAAGGTGGTCCTGTTAAAATCCCCACAGCGATCTGCGTCATTGTCGATGAGGTTTGTTGCAAGGTCCGCTCGGAGTTCCATACCCAGACCGAGACCGCAACGATCACGGGGATGAGAAGCGCCCCGATAAGTTTCGACAGGACCTCTGTTTTGTCCCACCAGTCTTTCTGGTTGGTATCCTCACTCATCGTCCCATGATCCTGGCCAGCCAACCCTTGGACGCACCAGCTCCGACCCTCTGGTCTGTCAGTGCCGTGACCCGATCCTCTGCCCGATCCAGCCTCTTGCGTAGGTCTGCCACGGTCTCTTGTTCCCGTTCAAGCTGCTGTTCCAGCATGGCCACTTTGACCGCCATGATCTCGCCCATGTCAGGGGTAGCCCGCTGCTGTTCCGTGGCTTCCCGTTCGCCATGTCCACGGCTATCCCAAGGAAACACCCTTGCCAGCTCTGCCCCTTCGATAGACCACTCGCCTTTATCGTCCTGCTTTCCTGAAAGACGACCATCTTTCAAGGCGCGATGGATGGTTGATCGGCTCTTACCGCACTGGTCCGCCGCTTGTCTCAAGCTCAATCCCATGCCTGTCCCCTGTTGTCCCTTGGCTTCCCAACGGCCATGCCCGTGCTGTCCCGTTTTGATCTAGTCCTGCTGACCATGCCCTTGTGCCCCTGCTGCTGACAAGGCTGTTGCCAAGGCTTCCCGCTGTCGTCCCTCGGCCTCCACGATCATGTCCGCGCTACCGTCCCGTCTGGCCTTCCTGCCTACCTTGGGGCGGTCCAGCTCCTTGAGGGCTTCCACCCGTGCTGTCCGGTCCTTCAATCCCCACGTCAGGGTCACGCCAACCACGCGCCTCCCACGCTTCAACGGCACGAACCCTGCGTGAAACCCAGCCAGTTGGTTGATTTCAGCTATTGCAGGGTCCAGCGCCCTAAGGCGTAGGTTCTTCCACGTTCCCAGCTTTCCAGCGGGGACACCAAGGATTTCCCGTAGGTCGTCCAGGGCGAAGTCCTCGGAGGTCTTTCGCAGTCCAGCACGGAGGGACAGGACGGTGTAGAGGCGCAGGGAATATCTGCTTTCAAAAGCTAGCACGGCCCGCTTTGATACCACGGCCCAATGGCTGCTGTTGGCGATGGCCTTGCGCATGGTCGGGCTGAACTGGAAGCGAAGCTCTGCCTGTGTGTTGCTTTCGTCTTCTCGTTCCACATCCGACAGGATCGGCCCTGACTTGGTGTAGCGCCTGCCCTTGGCATCCGTCAGCTTGAGCTTGAGTGTGGTCGTGTGCAGCTCGTCCACCAGCTCCACCAGCTCCGGCACAGCGATGTGGAAGGTGTCATTCAGGGACGCTAGCGTGATCCGGTGCGTCACGTCCTCGGCCACGTCCACACCAGCCGCCTGCACTAGCAGGTGGAACAGCTTGCCCCCTCGCAGTGACATATGACCGCCCGATGGGAAGCGCATGTCCACCAGCTCCCCCGCCTCCACTATTGCGTCAGGATCATCACTGCGGCTCTGGATAGCATCTAGGGTGCGGACTAGTTTGGTCATAGGCTACGTCTATCAGGACCGTGTATCCCCGTCCACGGCCCCATGACCCGCAATCGGTAGTCACTTCGCCCGCAATCGGTAGTCACTTCACCCGTGATTTGTATACCTGTGGCCCGTGATTTGTATACCATAGGGCATTAAAACTGTTTCCAATCAAAGCCCTATAACCCATCGAATTGGAAGAAGAGAAGAAGAGAAGAAGAGCGCCACCCTAACCAAAAACCATAATCCACCGTCAGGCAGGGTCGCTCAATCGCTCCAACACCCGCTTGACCTGTGATGCCTGCCACGATCCACCCCGTGCTGTCTTGACCCCTGCCTTGTCCAGCTCTGCTGCAATCTCACGCAGGGTCCGACCAGCATCACGCAGAGGCAAGATCAATCCCGCCACATTGTCAGCACGGCGCTGGGCATTGGCCTTGACCACGGCATTGCGTTTCATGGTCGTATCACGCAGGCCCCCCAACTTCTTTTTGGACTGTGCCAGTGCCGCCTTGGTCCGCAAGCTGATGAAGTCCCGCTCTTGCTCTGCCAATGCTGCATAGATGTGCAGTTGAAACTTGTCCGCGTTGGGCATCGAGGCCACCCGCAGGGCTAGCTTTTTGTCGTCCATCAGTGTGGCGATGAAAGATACCCGGCGAGACAAGCGGTCCAGCTTGGCAACCAGCAGCTCTGCCCCTGTGGCCTTGGCCTGTGCTATGGCTTTGGTCAGCTCTGGCCTTGCATCGTCCATGCCGCTGATGTGGTCCACATACTCACCGATCACCTCATAGGGCGTGTCGGAGTAGGTGGTCAGGTAGAGGTCAATGTCCCGTGTCTGTGCATCCAGCCCTAGCCCGCTCTTGCCTTGCTCTGCTGTGCTGACACGGCGGTAGGTCACATACTTCTTCATCACGATCACTCATGTTGCAAACGTCAACGTTGGTTGTGACTGTTACAAAGGGCGCAGATGGTCGTCAAGAGGCTGCGCTCTTGCAGAGTCGTCCCGCCATTCCTAACTTAACGTCACCCTCACAAGCGGCGGGAGAAAGGAAGGCTTCAATTGGAAGCTTTTTTGAACTCCCCAGTCTTGAGGCTGTAGACTTGCCGGTCTGCAGAGGCTCCCTTGTTGGGGACGATGGGATATGGCCCGAAGCAACACCCCCGACTGCGGTCTGGGATTGCTCCGCATCCACGGCAATGGGTGCGGTCTTACTGTCCCCGTAATAGGGCACAGGGGATAGGGTCGAAGGCAGGGCGCTTGGGAGCCTTGTGCTGAGTGAGAGGACCGAAGGTTACCCGGGATGGGTAGCCACTGTTGCCCGGGACGGGTAGCAGCGACACCCTCGAAACCCCGGCGCACCACCAAGGGCGTCCTGCCGACCCTCTACTTTACTTGTTATTGTATACATTTAGTGACACCCTCACCCCCGCCCATCAGGACTGACCACCCATAAACAGACCAGCTCTGCCGTGGTGCTGGGCCGCAACATGATCGAGCTTTGACCATGCTGGGGAAAGCCAAAGGGCCTGCCATGGGTGTGCTTGAGGGACCCCACCGGGGGGCTGGCGCTAGTCCCTCTATCTTATTCTGGCTTTCGGATTTCTGCTGAAAAATAGCCGTGAGGTGGTCAGACGCAACCTTTTGTTTTCATTGCCTCCGACCACCGCACACCGTGCATTTTGCACCCACATAGGTTGCATGGGGGTGCCCTTGGGTCAGTGCCTAGAAGTCAGGGTTTTCCTCATCGTCCTCTGCGCCTGTGTATGCGCTGGGCCTGATCCCCGCTAGATCGTCCAAGGTCGGTGCCATCATGGCTTCTGCCACGGCCTGCATCCGCGATCCGAACGCGATTTCCAAGGCTTCCATCAGCGACCACTGGTCAACGTGAGGGCACCAGCCAGCGGCCTTACGGAACCCCTCG
>NZ_JAJATZ010000014.1:0-5456 GCF_020531945.1 Loktanella gaetbuli | reverse complement strand
CCGTCGGCGACACCGTCATCTTCGAGATCACCGCAACGAACACCGGCAACGTCACGCTGTTCGATCTGAGTGTCACTGACACCATGACCGCGCTGGACGAGAGCACACGTGACCCCGGGCCAATTGTCCTGACCGCCGGCGATGCAGAGGACAGCCTGGACGTCGGTGCGATCAATATTTACGAGGTCCGGTACGTGCTAACGCAGGCGGACATCAACGCCGGTGGACTGCAGAACCTTGCAGATGTCAGCGCGACGACGCCGGGTGGGGAAAACCTGCTGCGGGCCTCGCGCGATGATGACGATACCGACGGCAACCCAGAGGTCGATCCGACAGTGCTGCTGTTGGAGGGTGTATCCGCAATCGCAGTGACGAAAACAGCAGCGGTGCCGGTGCGTGTCAGCCCGACCGAGCTGCGCTACGATTTCGAGATCGCGGTGGAGAACACCGGGACGATCACGCAGACGAACCTACAAGTTCGCGATGATCTGCGCGCCTTTGCATCGCCTGCGCGTGTGGTGTCAGTCTCTGGGTTGACGACGCGCGGCATGACGGGCTCTGGCGGCATCGCGCGTGATTATGATGGGGTATCGCAGACAGAGACCCTGCGGGGTGACGTGCAGCTGGAACCGGGTGTGACGGGCATCGTTGCGTTTTCTGTCGTGCTCGATGTTGCCGACGGCGGTCCTGAACAACCCAACCGGGCCGAGGTGACGTCCGATACAGAGGAAAATGCTGTCGTTGGCAGTTTTATCGTGACCGCGCCACCACCGGCAGAGGTGCGTGTGACCAAGGTTGCGGATACGCAGACTGCACTTTTGGGTGGATCGGTTGGCTATACGCTGACGTTCACCAATGTGAACCGCACGTTTGAGACGGGCCTGACGTTTGTCGACGCCCTGCCTGCGGGTCTGTCCTACACGCCGGGCACGGCCGTGTTTGACGGGCGCGACGAATCCGAACCTGTGATCGACGGTGCCCGTTTGGAATGGCGCAATGTCACGCTGGGGCCGAACGAGACAATCACCGTGACCCTGTCAGCGCGTGTAACGGGTGGCGATGGTGATCTGGCAAACACGGCCTTTGCCCTCGACAATACCGGTGCGCTGATTTCGAACCGGGCTGAGGCTGTGATCGTGCGCAGACCAGAGGCGGTGTTTGATTGCGGCGACGTGATCGGCAAGGTGTTCGATGACCGCAACATGAACGGCTATCAGGATGGCCTTAACCCGGGTGATACGGCGGCCATCACCGACCAGACCTATAACGGTGGGAAATTCACAGCACCCAAAGAGGTTCTGCCGGGTGGCGAGCCGGGTCTGGCGGGTGTGCGTCTGTCGACGGTCAACGGCACTATCCTGACCACGGATGCCTACGGCCGGTTCTCTGTGCCCTGTGCGGAACTGCCTGCAAACATCGGGTCGAACTTTACGCTGAAACTGGACACGCGGACATTGCCGACTGGTTACAACGTGACGACCGAAAACCCCCGTACCATCCGTCTTACACCGGGCACGGTAGCGAAGATGAACTTTGGTGCCGCAATCGCCAATGTCGTACGGATCGATCTGACGGCGGCTGCCTTTGTCGGTGGCGGCACGGCCCCGGTGCCTGCGCTGTCGGACGGGATTGCAGCGGTGCTGGCGCAAATTCGCAATGTGCCGTCGGTGCTGCAACTGAGCTACTATACCGATGGCGAAGGCCGAAGCCTAGCAGGTGACAGGCTGGATACGGTCGACGATCTGATCCGGTCGCTCTGGGACGGGTCTGCGGGTTACAGCCTGATCATCGAACGTGCGATTAAGGCGGGGCAATAAGATGAGATACGCCATGATCACAGCACTGTTCCCGCGCCGCAGCCTGATGGTACTTTTGACCGCCACGGCGATATCCGCCGTGGGGCAGGGGGTCTGGGCTCAGCAATCCTGCGCCGTGGGCACGGTCCCGGTCCCCGATAATTGCGCACCAAAGGCACCGGCGCTGCCGGGCACCGGGTTTTCGATCACGCTGAACGGTGCGCCGGTTGCGGGTGATGCGCGGGTGGTCGAGGTCGCGCGCAAGGTCGATATCGTTCTGGCCAAGGCGGATATCCGCGTCACCTTTGACGGGCTTGGCGCGCAGCCGCGACTGGATCTGGAACAAGTGCCGGGCAGCGCGCCTGACAGCTATCTTCTGGGCTCTGCCCTGAACTATCCGGCATATGTCACGCGGGCCGAAATGCGGATCGTGCAACTGGATGCGCTGGGTGGCCCCCGCCTGATCGACAGCCTGCCCGTTACCCCGAACGGTCAAGTCAGCTACACGGCACCTGATGCTGGCGAATATGCCGTCGTGCACCGTGTCTACGACGCGCAGGGCCGGTTTGATGAGACACAGCCACAGCCGCTAGGTACGGATTTGCCCGCTGGAAGCGCCGCTGACATCGAGGAGGGCCGCGACACCATCGCACGGCGCGCCATTCCGGTCTTTGGCGGCGCTGTCACAGTATCCGGCGCGAACGTTATGCCCGGTAGCCGCGTGCAGGTTCTGGGCCAGACTGTGCGTCCCGATGCCTCTGGCCGTTTCGTTGTTCAACGGATCTTGCCGCAGGGCGGCTATGATATCGATGTGACTGTCACAGGACCGTTTCAAGCGACAGAGCTGGTGCGCGATATCGATATTCCCGCCGCCGACTGGTTCGCCGTTGGCACCGCCGACGTCACGCTGGGACTGCGCACCGATGGTCGCGATGGCAGTTCAGACAGCTATGCTGTAGGACGGCTTGCCGGGTTCATCAACGGGCGTACCGCCAGCGGCTATGAGATAACTGCCTCTGTCGATACTGGCGAAGGCCCGCTGGAGGATCTGTTGCGCGATCTGGATGAAAAAGATCCGCGTCAGCTGCTGCTGCGGATCGATCCGGATGATTACTATCCGACCTTTGGCGATGATGCAGAAATTCTTGATTTGACGCCGACCTCGGGCAAGATTTACGCCCGTATCGCGCGGGAAAACAATTTTGCTCAATTCGGGGATTTCGTGTCCGAAATGGGCGACAACGCCTTTGTGCGCAACGACCGGACGCTTTACGGTGCGCAGGCGCATGTGGAAACGCGGGTCCAAACCGCATTCGGCACACCGGTCGGGCGCGCTACGGTTCATGCGGCCCAACCCGACAGTATTCCCGTCCGTGAGGCGCTAAATGGCACCGGCGGGTCGGTCTATTTTCTCGCCAACCAGGATGTGTTGCGTGGCACCGAACAACTGTTCGTACAGGTTCGCGACCCGCAGTCCGACCGCGTCATCGAAAGCCGCGCACTGACACCAGGCGTTGATTACGACATCAACTATATTCAGGGTCTGGTGACCCTCTCAGAGCCTTTGCTCAGTAGTACCGGCGACGGCATCGGCGGCACGACCGGACCACGCCGAAACCGCGTGCTGCTGGTTGCGCAGTATGAATATGTGCCCGTGCTGGGCGATATCGACGGCTTTGCCAGCGGTGTCCGCGTTGAACGCTGGGTTGCGCCCGGCCTGCGGGTCGGTCTGTCAGGCACCCGCGACGATACCGGTATCCGCGACCATACGCTGGTCGGCGGCGACCTGCTGTTCGCGCTGACCGAACGGTCCTATCTGCGGCTTGATGCGGCCCGTAGCGAAGGGCAGGGGATTGATACACTTTTGTCTTTTGATGGCGGCCTGTCCACGAATACGCAGGATGCAGCCAGCGGTCAGGGAACGTCAGTCCGGGTCGAGGGCAGTGCTGATCTGACTGATCTGGGCCTGTCCCGAGAGGGCAAGATCAACGCTTATGTCGAACAACGCGAAGAAGGGTTTTCATCCCTCGACACGCAGGTCACCGCGCTGAACGGTGATGAGGACCTGTTCGGTCTGTCGGCCGACGTGCAACTGACGGATGCGACCGCGCTGCGCCTGTCGTACGACAGTTATAAAAGTGCGGCTGGCGACAGCGACAAAGAGGGCGTGGCCGCCGTCACGACAGCCCTGAACGACCGTCTGAGCTATACGCTGGGCGCTGAACGGATCGACCGCGACGCGCTGGGTGAACAGGGCAGCCGCATCGATGTGGCGGCACGCCTGACATATGCCTTTGACAATGCACGATCGGCGTATGTCTTTGGTCAGACGACTGTCGATCGCGACGGGCTGGAGGATAACGACCGTGTCGGTCTGGGCGTGGAACTTGGCACTGGCACCGGCTGGGGGTTCGAGGGTGAACTGTCCGACGGCTCACTTGGCGCGGGTGCGCGGGCCTATGCGGTCTATACCGACGCGGCGGGCGATACACAGTACATCGGCTATACGCTGGAACCAGGTCGTGAACTGAATGGCCTTGATCTGACCGGCGACGACAAGGGCCGGTTCGTCGTTGGTGGCCGCCGGACCCTATCCCAGACCGTGTCGGTATTTGGCGAAAATACCTACGATATGTTCGGCGAGCGGACCTCGCTGATTTCAGCCTATGGCGTGACCTACGCACCGATCGAGAAATTCAGCACGACGCTGGCTTTCGAGACAGGCGAGATCGATGTCGAAGGTTTAGAAACGCTTGACCGCTATGCCGTGTCGCTGGGCGTGTCCTATGCTACTGACGCCGTATCGGCCAAAGGGCGGTTGGAATACCGCAGCGAAGAAGGGTCCGAGGCAGGATCGCTGCGCGACACCGACACTGTCGTCGCAACCGCTGATCTTGCCTACAAGATCGACGAGACACAGCGCGTGCTGTTCAGCGCAGATACCGTGCAATCCAGTGGGTCCGAAACCGGGTTCCGCAATGGGGACTACGCCGACGTGTCAATTGGCTACGCCTTGCGCCCCATCGAGGATGACCGGTTCAATATGCTGGCACGCTATCGCTATCTGGATGACCAGATTGGTCAGCGCGTGGACGGGTTGGATATGCTTGGCCCCGTGCAGCGCAGCCATGTTGGCAGTGTCGATGCATCCTACGACGTGAACCAATATTGGACCCTGTCGGGCAAATTAGGCTATCGCGGTGGTGAATTTGCGCCAGTGCAGGGCGGCACCTTTACCCGGAATGACGCCATGCTGACCGTGATCGGCGCGCGCTATCATCTGGTTGATGATTGGGATCTCTTGGCAGAGGCGCGGCGGTTGGACCTAATAACCGCCGACGTGACGCGCGGCGGCGTTTTGATCGCTGCATTCAAGCAGCTGGGCAAAAATTTGCAGGTCGGTGGCGGATACAACTTTAGCAGATTCTCGGACGATCTGACGGATTTGACATACGATGATCGCGGTGTCTTCGTAAATATCGTTGGTAAGTATTGATTGAAACCTGCTCCCCTGAGAGTGGACTTGCTCGGCCTACGCAAGCTTGAACACTGACGAAAAAGCAGCCTAACTATTGAACCAGAAACTCTCCGGTAAAGGGGCGGTTTGAGGTGCCCCTAGTTTTCTAGACGCCTGCCTCGTTCATTTTCTGCTGTTTCATT
>NZ_JAJATZ010000013.1:0-21114 GCF_020531945.1 Loktanella gaetbuli | reverse complement strand
ACACACATCCGAAAGGCCGCCCCCGAAAGGAGGCGGCCTTTTGCTTGGCGGTGGGTTGCTTCATGATTGTCCGGGCAACAGCAAGAGGATAGGCCGATGGATCGCCGCATGTTGGAAATGACCGTGCTGATGACGCCGGACATGGCGAATTTCAGTGGCAAGGTGCATGGCGGCGCATTGCTGAACCTGTTGGACCGTGTCGCGTTCTCCTGCGCATCCCGCTATTCAGGGCAATACGCCGTGACGCTGTCGGTGGACCGGGTCGTTTTCAAGGAGCCGATTTCAGTGGGCGAATTGGTCACTTTTCGTGCCAGCGTGAACTATGCGGGCCGAACCTCCATGGAAATCGGAATCAGGGTTGAGGCCGAGGAAATTCGCGCAGGCACGCGCAGGCATACGAATTCCTGCTACTTTACGATGGTGGCGGTGGATGATGCGGGCAAGCCCTTTGCCATCCCGGCATTGGAACTGGATTCGGAACTGCGCATTCAACGGTTCAAGGCGGCAGAGCGCCGGCGGGCGCAGGCGCGCGCGGCAGGCTGAACACGGAAAAGCCGCCCCGATGACGGGGCGGCCAATGTACGTTCGGTCCGTATTGCGATCAGGCAACGGCGTCCTGGTTGACGCCGCCTGTCGTGGCGATCTGCGTCATGCGGCGGTCACCGTCATAGGTGTCGTCCAGGCATTTTTGCAGCACGGCAGCATCGCCATCCAGCCCGAGACGATTGGCAAAGGCGACCAGCGTGCCGTAGCCGGCAAGCGCGTAATGCACCATGCGCTGATATTGCGGAATGATTGCGGCATCGCGCACGTCTGCGTCAGCAATATCGTTCGACAGGCCGTGTGCACGTGCCTCGGTCACCAGACCTTCCATGCCCTTGCAGTGCTCTGCGTTCGGCTTGATCCCGTGATCGGCACACAGTTGTTCGATAGCGGCGATCCCGTCGGAAATACCGGTGCCGCCCGCGATCAGCGCTTCGGACAGGTCCTTGTCCCTGGCCGCGCGGCCCAGTTCGGTCACAACCTGCAGGGATTGTGTGTTCGCGCTCCAGATATCCTGAAGTTGATCGAGGTAGATGTCTTTCAGTGTGGTCATTGCCATGTGGCACGTCCTTTCATTTGCTTGGCGGACCAACGGCCAGCCTTGCAAGATGTTCCGGGCCGGGCCTGAAAGGTTGCGATTTCGCCTGTTTTTCGCCCCAATCGGCCCGTAGATTTGAAACAAATCAAAGTGGAGCAGTTTTTTGTCCAAGCCCACGGACCGACCCGTTGCTGCCGTGTTCATGGTCGAACCCGGTCACTACGAATGGCCTGCGATTCTGCTGGCGGCGTCGCTGCGGGCGTTCGCGACCGATGACATCCGGCTCTATGCCTATTGTCGTGAAACCCTGATTGACCAGCTGCACCCTCGCACCCTCGGATTTTTTGAGGCAAACGATGTGGTGCTGCGCCCGATCGCGCCGCGGTTCGAGGTGACCTATCCGCAGGGTAACAAGCTTTATGCCTGTGCCGATCCCCGGCCCGAGGATGTGACCATGCTGTTCGATACCGACATGTTCATGCTGCAACCGGCGCGGCTGTCGGAAACCATCGTGCCCGGCTGCGTGTCGGGGCGACCGACAGGCAGCTGGATGTGGGGAACGACGCCGCAGGATTGGGCACCTGCCTATGCCAGTGTCGGCCTCGACCTGCCGCGCAACAGGATGTCGCGGCCGGATGGCACATTCACCTGCCCGTCCATCTCGGCCGGGTTTGTGGCTTATGATGACCCTGAATTCGGTGCGATCTGGCGTGACGTTGCGCTGGTGATCGAAAACAAGCGGCTGGCGCGGGGTATCTATCCGACATTGGATCAGATCAGCCTGCCGGTTGCCGTCGAATTGGTTGGGCTGCGGCTGAACATGATTGACGTGAAATGGAACAAGGCCGGCAAGATTACGGCGCAGGCGATCCGCAATGTCGTGAGCTACCACTACCAAAAAGCGGAAACGCTGCTGCAACTGCCTGTGAAATGGTTGGCCGACCGACTGCTTGTCGCGTTTTCGGATTTTGAAAACGTAGAAGACCTGCTGGATTTCTACGACCGCGAGGCAGCGCGACCGGCCGCTGTGATTCACAATGAAGGATGGAAAGCCGCCATTCTGGCCGAACAGCAAAAGGCGGATGACGTCACCCATGCGCAGGCAATCGGGCTGCACAAACCCAAAGGCTGATGATGGATGACAAACCCCTCTTGATCCTGCTGCGGTCCTCGGCTACGTCGTCACTCGGACGTAGGGGTATAGCTCAGTTGGTAGAGCGACGGTCTCCAAAACCGTAGGTCTGGAGTTCGAGTCTCCATGCCCCTGCCAGTCCACCAAAGGTGACGCACCATGTCCCATTCTCCGCTAGACATCGTTTTCCATATCGGCGCGCACAAGACGGCGACGACCCATTTGCAGCATTCGATCGGAAACGTCAGCGACAAGCTGGCCGAGGCGGGGATCCAGTTTTTCGGGCCGCAGTCGCTGCGCCAGCCCGGCAAGCGGTTGGAGGCGCGATTCAACTTGCCGTTCAACCCGCGCAAATCGAATGCCGATCCCCGTCCCAGCGACGTGGTGCTGGACGAGATGGTGCAGGGCGGCCACCGGCTTTTGCTGTCAGAGGAAAACTATATCGGTGTCCTGTTTGACCGGTCGACGGATGGGCCGATGCACCGGATTGCAGCGCCGCTCTATCCCACCGCTGGCGAAAGGCTGATGGCATTGGCGCACAAGATTGCGCCCGAAGGCATAGATGTCTGTCTGGGCGTGCGCGAACCGGCGGGTTTTCTGAATTCTGCCTACGGTCAGGCGTTTCTGGCGGGTCATTTCATCCATGTGAACAAGTTCAAGCAGCAAAATCCGCTTAGTCTGGTAGACTGGGCTGATCTGGTGGCGCGCCTGCGCATGACGCCGGGCGTTCGCAACATCACGGTCTGGCGGCAAGAGGACTATCACCTGTGCACCGACCAGATCCTGCGCGTGATGCTGGGCGATGCCGCGCGGCACGTCGTACCGATCCGTCGGTTGGTCAATCCCGGCCTGTCACAAGCGGCTGTCCAGCATGTGCTGGAGATGCGCAGCGCTGGTCATGACGGTCCGTTGGCGCATCTGGCACGGACGGAATTCCCGATTGGTCCCACGCGTCCGGCCTATAAGGCATACGACCGTGAAGAACGCCTGCTGTCGTCCGAGTTCTACCAGGCGCAGATCGCGGCACTGGACCTTATGGACGGCGTGACGCTGCTGCGTCCGCAGGGTTGAACTGGACCGCGCCACAGCGTATGTCGCACGGGTCTAACCGTCAGGAAATGCGCTCATGGCCACCAACCCCGTCAAGTTCATCAACGAGACTCGCGCCGAAATCGCCAAGGTCGTCTGGCCCACGCGTCGTGAGGTTGTGCTGACGACCATCATGGTTTTCATCATGGCGGCATTGATGGCGACGTTCTTCAGTCTTGTGGACCTGGGCATTCGTCAGGGCTTGCAGGTCATTCTGACCTACTTTGGCAGCTAGGCTGCGGGGGTGTAGAAACTGCACCCCGGCCCTTGAATTCACGACATTCGGGCGGTAAGAGCGCCCTCACGACCGGGATGGCGTGCGGCGAATCGAGTTGCACGCCAAAATTTATTGTCCCGACGGGTGGCGCGGATCATCCGGGAATTTTGATCATTGGCGGCGCATGCGCGGCGCCGCGAACGCGAGGTGACGAGGAACATGGCGAAACGTTGGTATTCGGTTAGCGTTCTGTCGAACTTCGAGAAAAAGATCGCAGAACAAATTCGTCAAAAGGCGCAGGAACAGGGTCTGGAAGATCAGATCGACGAGGTTCTGGTCCCGACCGAAGAGGTCATCGAAATTCGCCGCAACAAGAAGGTCACGACCGAACGTCGTTTCATGCCCGGCTATGTGCTGGTGCACATGGAACTGTCGGACGAAGCCTATCACCTTGTGAACTCGATCAACCGCGTGACGGGTTTCCTTGGCCCGCAGGGGCGTCCGATGCCGATGCGTGACGCCGAAGTGCAGGCCATCCTGGGTCGTGTCCAAGAGGGTGAAGACAGCCCGCGGACGCTGATCCACTTTGAAATCGGCGAAAAGGTCAAGGTCAACGACGGTCCCTTCGAGGACTTCGATGGCATGGTCGAAGAGGTCGACGAAGAGCACCAGCGTCTCAAGGTGACGGTCTCGATCTTTGGCCGGGCAACCCCGGTCGAACTGGAATTCACTCAGGTCTCCAAGCAGGGCTGAGTGCGTCAGACGTGGGAGCCGCACGCGGCCAACCACGGCAAGTTGCCCCATCACGGGGCGTTGTAGGGTGGGGTTCGCCCCGCCGCTGAAAAAAGGAGAGGCCACATGGCCAAGAAAGTCGTAGGCACGCTGAAGTTGCAGGTTCCGGCCGGCAACGCAAAGCCCAGCCCGCCCGTCGGTCCCGCACTGGGTCAGCGCGGCATCAACATCATGGAATTCTGCAAGGCGTTCAACGCCAAGACAGCCGACATGGAAAAGGACGCACCTTGCCCGACCGTAATCACGTATTACGCGGACAAGTCGTTCTCGATGGAAATCAAGACGCCGCCCGCGTCCTATTACATCAAGAAAGCTGCCAAGCTGTCCTCGGGTTCGAAAACCCCCGGCAAGGCAAGCGCAGGTTCCATCAACGCCAAGCAGGTGCGTGAAATCGCCGAAGCCAAGATGAAAGACCTGAACGCGACCTCGATCGAGGGCGCAATGCTGATCATCGCGGGCTCTGCTCGCTCTATGGGCGTCGAGGTGAAGTAATGGCAAAAGTCGGTAAGCGTACTGCGGCAGCCCGCAGCAATTTCGAAGGCAAGGTGAACGTATCCGTCGCCGAAGCCGTGTCGCTCGTAAAGAGCAACGCCAACGCAAAGTTCGACGAGACCATCGAAATCTCGATGGTTCTGGGTGTTGATCCCCGTCACGCTGACCAGATGGTCCGTGGCACGGTCACGCTGCCGAACGGCACCGGTAAAACCGTCCGCGTCGCCGTGTTCGCCCGTGGCGAAAAGGCAGACGAAGCCAAAGCAGCCGGTGCGGACGTCGTTGGCGCAGAAGACCTGATGGAACAGATTCAAGCTGGCAACATCAACTTTGACCGCTGCATCGCGACCCCTGACATGATGGGTATCGTGGGTCGTCTGGGCAAGATCCTGGGCCCGCGCAACCTGATGCCGAACCCGCGCGTCGGCACCGTCACGCCTGACGTGAAGCAGGCTGTCGAGGACGCCAAGGGCGGTCAGGTCCAGTTCAAGGCCGAGAAGGCCGGTGTGGTTCACGCCGGTATCGGCAAGGCCAGCTTTGACGCCAAGGCGATCGAAGAAAACCTGAAGGCGTTTGTCGAGGCCGTGTCCAAGGCGAAGCCGACCGGCGCAAAAGGCACCTACATGAAGAAGGTCTCCTTGACCTCGACCATGGGTCCGGGCGTTTCGGTTGACGTCGCATCGGCGACTGGCAACGTATAAGCCACTGTCTTTCTGCCGAAGGGGCGGCCCGGTGACGGGCCGCCCTTTTGCGTTTCAGGAGGCTGGGATGGCTGTCGGACTGATCTCGAACAGCCCCAGCGATTCCAGCCCGACGAGCACGGCATCAACTGCAATCGTCGCCAGGATGATTCCCATGACCCGGCTGATCACGCTGATGCCGGTATGCCCGATCAGGCGAAAAATGTAGGTCGCCGCGAACATGCAGATCAGGGTCACGATCAGCACCAGCAACAACAGGCCCGCAGTCACCGCCTGTTCAGGCAGGGTCTGCGTGCGGTTGTCTGTCAGGACCACGATCCCCAGCATCGCACCCGGCGACGCGATGGACGGCATCGCCAGCGGAAACACGGCACCAGCCAAATGATCGCGATGTTTTTCGGCCTCTTCGATTTCCGTGTCGGATTTCGTGTCGCCAAAGATCATGGTCAGCGCGAACAGGAACAGCACGATCCCGCCTGCAATCTGGAACGACCCCAGGTCGAGGCCAATCGCCTCTAGCGCCAACTGCCCCAGGACCAGGAACCCGAACAGCACCAATCCGGCAATCAAGGTGGCGCGCAGCGCGAACCGTCGATGCAGCTTGCGCGGCACGGCCGATACGGCGAACAGGAATACCGGGATCGACCCGATCGGATCGACGAGAACGAACAATGTGACGAATTCACGTGACAGTGCGGTCAGGTCCATGTGAAATAGTACTCCAGAACGTATGCGGCGAATGATGCTGTGCCTGCCGATGGGGGCAAGGTCCAGCATCGGTATGATGTCAACCTGACGTGATCTGACCGTTAGGCGATAATCCACGCATAGGGGTTTCCTTTTTGCTGTCCCAGCCCTAAAGAGTGCTTAGCAACGCAGCGCATGATTCGTCGTGCGCTGTTTTGTTTCGTCCGAGACGGTGGGTTGGCCTTTGGTCATTAATTCCTGCCTGAGGCGGGTTACGACCGGATCGGCTGAGGCTCTCCTCGGTTTTACCCGGCTCATCCCGTGATTGCGGACCTCGACTGTCGGGCGGTTCGCCGCGCGGCAAAATTGAGCCGGGGGGAGACCCCCAAATTTGGAGTGAAACTGTGGATAGAGCACAAAAAGAAAAACTGGTCGAAGAACTCGGCCAGATCTTTGAAAGCTCTGGCGTCGTTGTGGTTGCCCACTACGAAGGCATGACAGTTGCCGAAATGCAGGACCTGCGCGCATCCATGCGTGATGCAGGCGGGTCCGTACGCGTTGCCAAGAACAAGCTCGCCAAGATCGCCCTCGAAGGCAAACCCAGCGCATCTATTGCTGAGTACCTGACAGGGATGACGGTTCTTGCCTATTCCGAAGACCCCGTTGCTGCGGCAAAGGTGGTCGACGATTACGCCAAAAAGAATGAAAAACTTGTCATTCTGGGTGGTGCAATGGGCGAGAACGCATTGGATCCAGCCGGTGTGAAAGCCGTTGCCGGGATGCCAAGCCGCGAGGAGCTTATCGCTTCCATCGTGGGTTGCATCGGGGCACCTGCCAGCAACATCGCCGGGGCCATTGGCGCGCCTGCTTCGAACATCGCGAGCATTCTTTCGACCATCGAAGAGAAAGCTGCATAAGCAACCTGAGCCGCCTTGGGGCTTGAACGCCCTGACGTTGGAACACACTTAAGTAAACGGAAAGAAGTCAAATGGCTGATCTGAAGAAACTGGCAGAAGAGATCGTTGGTCTGACCCTGCTCGAAGCACAAGAACTGAAAACCATCCTCAAGGACGAGTATGGCATCGAGCCCGCCGCTGGCGGCGCTGTGATGATGGCAGGCCCCGCTGGCGACGCCGGCGCAGCTGCTGAAGAAAAGACTGAATTCGACGTCGTTCTGAAGAACGCCGGCGCACAGAAGATCAACGTGATCAAAGAAGTGCGCGGCATCACCGGTCTGGGCCTGAAAGAAGCCAAGGACCTGGTCGAAGCTGGCGGCAAAGTCAAAGAAGGCGCGTCCAAGGCAGAAGCCGAAGAGATCAAGGCAAAGCTGGAAGCAGCTGGCGCCGAAGTCGAGCTGGCCTAAGCCGGTTTGCGGGTTCGCCCGCACCAAAGAACAAGGCTGGACCTGCCCCTGCGCAGGTCCAGCCGCACCTGTCTTAAAGGGTGGTCAAAGCAATTGACCCCCCTTTTGGGTAGGTGAGGTGATCGAGAGGTCTTCGGTGGGACGAAGGCCAGGAATAGATCGCTTGCTCCCGGTCATAAGCATCCGTCCCGCGGCCCGGGCGGAACGAGGTGCGACAGACAGATAAGGTGACACCACACATGGCTTCCTCCTTCCTCGGCCAGAAGCGCCTGCGTAAGTACTACGGCAAAATTCGCGAAGTTCTCGAAATGCCGAACCTCATCGAGGTTCAGAAATCCTCCTATGATCTGTTCCTGCGGTCCGGCGACAGCCCGACGCCGCTGGACGGCGAAGGCATCATGGGCGTGTTCCAGTCGGTTTTCCCGATCAAGGACTTCAACGAGACTGCGGTTCTCGAATTCGTCAAGTACGAGCTGGAAAAGCCCAAGTACGACGTCGAAGAGTGCCAGCAGCGCGACATGACCTACAGCGCACCGCTGAAGGTGACCCTGCGCCTGATCGTGTTCGATGTGGACGAAGATACGGGTGCAAAGTCCGTCAAGGACATCAAGGAACAGGACGTATTCATGGGCGACATGCCCCTGATGACCCAGAACGGTACGTTCATCGTGAACGGCACCGAGCGTGTGATCGTTTCCCAGATGCACCGCTCGCCGGGCGTTTTCTTTGACCACGACAAGGGCAAGACCCACAGCTCGGGCAAGCTGTTGTTCGCCTGCCGCATTATCCCCTACCGCGGCTCCTGGCTCGACTTTGAATTCGACGCCAAGGATCTGGTGTTCTGCCGGATCGACCGTCGCCGCAAGCTGCCGGTGACGACGCTGCTGTATTCGCTGGGCCTTGATCAAGAAGCGATCATGGACGCCTATTACAACACCGTCGATTTCCACCTCGACAAGAAGGCCAACGCCTGGACGACCAAGTTCTTTCCAGAGCGTGTGCGTGGCACGCGCCCGACCTATGACCTGATCGATGCCAAGACCGGCGAAGTCATTGCCAAGGCCGGTGAAAAAGTCACGCCCCGCACTGTCAAGAAACTGATCGAAGACGGCAGCGTCAAGGATCTGCTGGTCCCCTATCAGCACATCGTCGGTAAATTTGTCGCTCGTGACATCATCGACGAAGATACCGGTGCCATCTTTGTCGAGGCCGGTGACGAGCTGACGCTGGAAATGGACAAGTCGGGCGACGTGATCGGTGGTACGCTCAAGGAATTGGTCGACGCTGGCGTCGATACGATCCCGGTGCTGGACATCGATAACATCAACGTGGGCGCATACATGCGCAACACGATGGCCGCCGACAAGAACATGAACCGCGAAACCGCGCTGATGGATATCTACCGCGTCATGCGCCCCGGCGAGCCGCCGACCGTCGATGCAGCAAGCGCGCTGTTCGACACACTGTTCTTCG
Source organism: Loktanella gaetbuli (assembly GCF_020531945.1). Classification (NCBI taxonomy): domain Bacteria; kingdom Pseudomonadati; phylum Pseudomonadota; class Alphaproteobacteria; order Rhodobacterales; family Roseobacteraceae; genus Loktanella; species Loktanella gaetbuli. The sequence goes on along the minus strand of NZ_JAJATZ010000013.1, from coordinate 12,087 downwards.
ACTCCGAGCGTTATGACCTGTCCGCCGTGGGCCGGGTCAAGATGAACATGCGTCTGGACCTGGATGCCGAAGATACGCAGCGCACCCTGCGCCGCGAAGACATCGTCGCCTGCATCAAGGCGCTGGTCGAACTGCGCGACGGCAAGGGCGACATCGACGACATCGACCACCTCGGCAACCGCCGCGTCCGTTCTGTCGGCGAACTGATGGAAAACCAGTATCGCGTCGGTCTGCTGCGCATGGAGCGCGCGATCAAGGAACGTATGTCCAGCGTCGAGATCGACACGGTCATGCCGCAGGACCTGATCAACGCCAAGCCCGCCGCTGCGGCTGTGCGTGAATTCTTCGGCTCATCCCAGCTGTCGCAGTTCATGGACCAGACGAACCCGCTGTCGGAAGTGACGCACAAGCGCCGTCTGTCCGCACTGGGGCCGGGCGGTCTGACCCGCGAACGTGCCGGTTTCGAGGTGCGCGACGTGCACCCGACGCACTACGGCCGCATGTGCCCGATCGAGACGCCGGAAGGTCCGAACATCGGTCTGATCAACTCGCTGGCCACGTTCGCCCGCGTGAACAAATACGGTTTCATCGAAACGCCCTACCGCAAGGTGACGGACGGCAAGGTGACGGATGAAGTATCATACATGTCCGCGACCGAAGAAATGCGTCACACCGTGGCGCAGGCCAACGCCAACCTGACCGAGGCCGGTGGCTTTGCCAACGAATTGGTTTCGACGCGCAAGAATGGCGATTATACCCTGTCGCCGCGTGAAAACGTCGATCTGATCGACGTGTCGCCAAAGCAGCTGGTTTCGGTTGCGGCCTCGCTCATTCCGTTCCTGGAAAACGACGACGCCAACCGCGCGCTGATGGGCTCGAACATGCAACGTCAGGCTGTGCCGCTGTTGCAGGCCGAGGCACCGCTGGTCGGCACCGGCATCGAAGAAGTCGTGGCCCGTGATTCCGGCGCAGCGATCATGGCGAAACGTGCCGGCATCATCGACCAAGTCGATGCGACCCGTATCGTTGTGCGTGCCACCTCCGATCTGGAGCTGGGCGACGCTGGCGTCGACATCTACCGGATGCGCAAGTTCCAGCGTTCGAACCAGAACACCTGCATCAACCAGCGTCCGCTGGTAAAGGTCGGCGACGAAGTCCAGAAGGGTGAGGTCATCGCCGATGGTCCCAGCACCGACATGGGCGAACTGGCACTGGGCAAGAACGTGGTCGTCGCGTTCATGCCGTGGAATGGCTACAACTACGAAGACTCGATCCTGATCTCCGAGCGGATCACCCGCGACGACGTGTTCACCTCGATCCACATCGAGGAATTCGAAGTCGCCGCCCGTGACACGAAGCTTGGGCCAGAGGAAATCACCCGCGACATTCCCAACGTCGGTGAAGAAGCACTGCGCAACCTCGACGAGGCCGGTGTTGTCTACATCGGTGCAGAGGTCGGGCCGGCAGACATTCTGGTCGGCAAGATCACACCCAAGGGTGAAAGCCCGATGACGCCAGAGGAAAAACTGCTGCGCGCCATCTTTGGTGAAAAGGCATCCGATGTGCGCGACACGTCGCTGCGCCTGCCGCCGGGTGATTTCGGCACGGTCGTCGAGGTCCGCGTGTTCAACCGCCACGGTGTGGAAAAGGACGAGCGCGCGCTTCAGATCGAGCGGGAAGAAGTCGAGCGCCTGAGCCGTGACCGTGACGACGAGCTGGCGATCCTTGATCGCAACATCTACGCCCGTCTGCACGACATGATCATCGGCAAGGAAGTCGTCAAAGGTCCCAAGGGCATCAAGTCCGGCACCATTGTCACCGAAGAAACACTGGACGGTCTGTCCCGTGGTCAGTGGTGGCAGCTGGCGCTCAAGGACGAGGGCGATGCCCAGATCGTCGAGGCGCTGAACGAGCAGTACGAGGTGCAAAAGCGCACTCTTGACGCGCGTTTCGAAGACAAGGTCGAAAAGGTCCGTCGTGGTGACGACCTGCCGCCAGGCGTCATGAAGATGGTCAAGGTGTTCGTCGCGGTGAAGCGCAAGCTGCAGCCCGGCGACAAGATGGCCGGTCGTCACGGTAACAAGGGTGTCATTTCCAAGGTGGTACCGATGGAAGACATGCCGTTCCTCGCGGACGGTACACCTGTCGATTTCTGTCTGAACCCGCTGGGCGTGCCGTCGCGGATGAACGTCGGTCAGATCCTCGAGACGCACATGGGCTGGGCCGCACGCGGTCTGGGTATTCAGGTGGACGAGGCGCTGGACGAATATCGCCGCAACGGTGACATGACCCCGGTCAAGGAAGCCTTGCGGATCGCCTATGGTGACGACGTCTATGACGAAGGTTTCGAGGGCATGGGCGACGACCAGATGCTCGAAGCTGCTGGCAACGTCACGCGCGGCGTTCCGATCGCGACGCCTGTCTTTGACGGTGCAAAAGAGGCCGATGTGAACGACAGCCTCAAGCGGGCCGGATTCGATACATCCGGTCAGTCCGTGCTGTTCGATGGCCGCACGGGTGAGCAGTTCAGCCGCAAGGTGACGGTGGGTGTGAAATACCTGCTGAAACTGCACCACCTGGTCGACGACAAGATCCACGCCCGTTCCACGGGGCCGTACTCGCTTGTCACACAGCAGCCGCTGGGTGGTAAGGCGCAGTTCGGTGGTCAGCGCTTTGGTGAGATGGAGGTCTGGGCACTGGAAGCCTATGGCGCTGCATACACCCTGCAAGAGATGCTGACGGTGAAGTCGGATGACGTTGCGGGCCGGACCAAGGTCTACGAGAGCATCGTCAAGGGCGAGGACAACTTTGAGGCCGGCGTGCCCGAGTCGTTCAACGTGCTTGTAAAAGAAGTCCGGGGCCTCGGCCTCAACATGGAACTCCTGGATGCGGAGGACGGGGAATAGGGCTCAGCCCTAGGGGCGGCAACACGCCGCCCCCACCCACCTTACTGCACCCCAATTCAAGGAATTGAAGATGAACCAGGAACTGACAAACAACCCGTTTAACCCGGTTGCTCCGGTCAAGACGTTTGACGAAATCAAGGTGTCGCTGGCATCGCCCGAACGGATCCTGTCGTGGTCCTTTGGCGAGATCAAGAAGCCCGAGACCATCAACTACCGCACGTTCAAGCCAGAACGTGACGGTCTGTTCTGCGCGCGTATCTTTGGCCCGATCAAGGACTACGAATGCCTGTGCGGCAAATACAAGCGCATGAAATATCGCGGCGTCGTCTGCGAGAAGTGCGGCGTGGAAGTCACGCTGCAAAAGGTGCGCCGCGAGCGGATGGGTCATATCGAACTGGCCGCACCCGTTGCCCACATCTGGTTCCTGAAATCGCTGCCATCCCGCATCGGCCTGATGTTGGACATGACGCTGCGCGATCTGGAACGCATCCTGTATTTCGAAAACTACGTCGTGATCGAACCAGGTCTGACCGACCTCACCTACGGTCAGCTGATGACCGAAGAAGAGTTCAACGATGCGCAGGACGCTTATGGCGTTGACGCGTTTCAGGCGAACATCGGTGCAGAAGCGATCCGTGAAATGCTGGCCCAGATTGACCTGGACGCCGAGGCAGAGCAGCTGCGCGCTGATCTGAAAGAGGCAACCGGCGAGTTGAAGCCCAAGAAGATCATCAAGCGTCTGAAGATCGTCGAGAACTTCATCGATTCCGGCAACCGCCCCGAATGGATGGTCATGACCGTCATTCCGGTCATTCCGCCAGAACTGCGCCCGCTGGTGCCGCTGGACGGTGGTCGCTTTGCGACTTCCGACCTGAACGACCTGTATCGCCGGGTCATCAACCGCAACAACCGCCTGAAGCGTCTGATCGAACTGCGCGCGCCCGACATCATCGTCCGCAACGAAAAGCGGATGCTGCAGGAATCCGTTGACGCATTGTTCGACAACGGTCGTCGTGGCCGCGTCATCACGGGTGCCAACAAGCGTCCGTTGAAATCGCTGTCCGATATGCTCAAGGGCAAGCAGGGTCGCTTCCGTCAGAACCTCTTGGGCAAGCGCGTCGACTTTTCCGGTCGTTCGGTCATCGTGACCGGTCCGGAACTGAAACTGCACCAGTGCGGTCTGCCGAAAAAGATGGCGCTCGAACTGTTCAAGCCGTTCATCTACTCGCGGCTGGAGGCCAAGGGTCTGTCGTCCACGGTCAAGCAGGCCAAGAAGTTGGTCGAAAAAGAGCGTCCCGAGGTATGGGACATTCTGGACGAGGTCATCCGCGAACACCCCGTCATGCTGAACCGTGCACCCACGCTGCACCGTCTGGGCATTCAGGCGTTCGAACCCGTTCTGATCGAAGGCAAAGCGATCCAGCTTCACCCGCTGGTCTGTTCCGCCTTTAACGCCGACTTTGACGGCGACCAGATGGCCGTTCACGTGCCGCTGAGCCTCGAGGCCCAGCTGGAGGCCCGTGTTCTGATGATGTCCACGAACAACGTGCTGTCACCTGCCAACGGCGCACCGATCATCGTGCCGTCGCAGGATATGATCCTTGGCCTGTATTACACCACGATCATGCGCGAAGGCATGAAGGGTGAAGGCATGTCGTTCAGCGACATCGACGAGGTCGAGCATGCGCTGACCTCTGGCGAGGTGCACCTGCACGCCAAGATCGAAGCCCGCATGGCCCAGATCGACGACGAAGGTAACGAGGTCATCAAGCGGTTTGAAACCACGCCGGGCCGTCTGCGCCTGGGTGCGCTCTTGCCGCTGAACACCAAGGCGCCTTTCAGCCTGGTGAACCGTCTGCTGCGCAAGAAAGAAGTGCAGCAGGTCATCGACACCGTATACCGCTACTGCGGCCAGAAGGAATCCGTGATCTTCTGTGACCAGATCATGACCATGGGCTTCCGCGAGGCGTTCAAGGCCGGTATTTCGTTCGGCAAGGACGACATGGTCGTGCCCGACACCAAATGGGCGCTCGTTGATGAAACGCGCGATCTGGTGAAGGATTTCGAACAGCAGTACATGGACGGCCTGATCACTCAGGGTGAAAAGTACAACAAGGTTGTCGATGCCTGGTCGAAAGCCAACGACAAGGTCACCGACGCCATGATGACCACGATTTCGACCACCGGTCGGAACGAGGCCGGCGCCGAAAACGAACCGAACTCGGTTTACATGATGGCGCACTCCGGTGCCCGTGGTTCTGTCACCCAGATGAAACAGCTGGGCGGCATGCGCGGCCTGATGGCAAAGCCCTCGGGCGAAATCATCGAGACGCCGATCATCTCGAACTTCAAGGAAGGTCTGACCGTTCTTGAATACTTCAACTCGACCCACGGTGCCCGCAAGGGTCTGTCGGATACCGCGTTGAAAACGGCGAACTCGGGTTACCTGACACGTCGTCTGGTGGACGTTGCACAGGACTGCATCATCCGCGAGATCGACTGCGGAACAGAGCGTGCAATCACGGCAGAAGCCGCCGTGAACGACGGTGAGGTCGTGTCCTCACTGGCCGAGCGTGTTCTGGGTCGCGTCAGCGCCGATGACGTTCTGCGTCCCGGCACCGACGAGGTTCTGGTCGAAGCCGGCGAGCTGATCGACGAGCGCAAGGCCGATATGATCGACATGGCCGCCATCGCCAAGATGCGGATCCGGTCGCCACTGACCTGCGAGGCCGAAGACGGCGTTTGCGCAACCTGCTACGGGCGTGACCTTGCCCGTGGTACGCGCGTCAACATCGGCGAGGCTGTCGGCATCATCGCGGCACAGTCTATCGGTGAGCCCGGCACACAGCTGACGATGCGGACCTTCCACATCGGCGGCGTGGCACAAGGTGGTCAGCAGTCGTTCCTCGAGGCCAGCCAGCCCGGCAAGATCGAGTTCCGCAACGCGGCCTTGCTCGACAACACGGCGGGCGACTCCGTCGTGATGGGCCGGAACATGGTCATCGCGATCGTGGACGAAAACGGCGTGGAACGGGCGACCCACAAGGTCGGCTATGGTTCCAAGGTCTTCGTGACCGAAGGTCAGGACATCCACCGCGGCGACAAGCTGTTCGAATGGGACCCGTTCACACTGCCGATCATCGCCGAAAAGGCCGGTCGCGTGAAATATGTCGACCTGGTCAACGGTATCGCTGTCCGCGAGGACACCGATGACGCAACCGGCATGACGCAGCGAATCGTGTCCGACTGGCGCGCGGCCCCCAAGGGCAACGAGCTGGCACCGAAAATCATCATCGCGGACGCCAACGGCGAACCGGTGATGAAGGATGACGGCAACCCCGTGTCCTATGCCATGTCGGTTGACGCAGTTCTGTCTGTCGAGGACGGTGAGGACATCCAGGCGGGTGACGTGGTTGCACGTATTCCGCGCGAGGGTGCCAAGACCAAGGACATCACCGGTGGTCTGCCGCGTGTGGCCGAACTCTTTGAGGCACGCCGCCCCAAGGATCACGCCATCATTGCGGAAATCGACGGCTATGTCCGATTCGGCAAGGATTACAAGAACAAGCGCCGCATCGCGATTGAATCCTCCGATGATCCGGATGTGAAGGTCGAGTACATGGTGCCCAAGGGCAAGCACATCCCGGTGGTCGAAGGCGACTTCGTCCAGAAGGGTGACTACATCATGGACGGCAACCCGGCCCCGCATGACATTCTTGCGGTTATGGGTGTCGAGGCGCTGGCCGACTACATGATCGACGAGGTGCAGGACGTCTATCGTCTTCAGGGTGTGAAGATTAACGACAAGCACATCGAAGTCATCGTCCGTCAGATGCTGCAAAAGTGGGAAATTCAGGACAGCGGTGATACCGTTCTTCTGAAAGGCGAGACCGTGGACAAGGCCGAGTTCGACGAAGCCAACGCCAAGGCAATTTCGCGCAATGGCCGTCCGGCAACGGGCGAACCGATCCTGCTGGGCATCACCAAGGCGTCGCTGCAAACCCGCAGCTTCATCTCTGCCGCGTCGTTCCAGGAAACCACGCGCGTGCTGACCGAGGCTTCGGTCATGGGCAAGCGTGACAAGCTGGTCGGTCTGAAAGAGAACGTCATCGTGGGTCGCCTGATCCCGGCCGGCACCGGCGGTGCGACAAGCCGGATGCGCAAGATTGCATCCGACCGTGACAACGTCGTCATCGAGGCGCGCAGGGAAGAGGCCGAACAGGCTGCAGCCCTGGCAGCCCCGGTCCAAGAGCCAATGGCTGACGATGTGATCGGTGGGGACGAATTCGACACAATCGTGGTCGACACCCCCGAAAGCCGCGACGAATAAAAAACCGTCCTGACGGTGACAAAGGCCCCCGGTGCAAGCCGGGGGCCTTTTGCGTTTGCGGTGATGCCGTTTAATCCTAGGCTGTCCCAAAGCCAAAGGAGGATGCCGTGACAGATACGCCCCATCACCAACTGGATTACGTGGAATTCACATCACCCGAACCGCAGGCAACGCGGGAATTCATGGCCAATGTCTTTGGCTGGTCGTTTGTGGATTATGGACCTGACTATGCGGACATTCAGGGTGCCGGCATCGGCGGTGGCGTTGAACGCGGCACGCTGCGCGCACCGCTGCCGGTCATCAATTCGAACGATCTCGACGCCAGCCTGGCAGCCGTCAAGGCGGCAGGAGCCCGGATCACTGTCGATACCTTCGGCTTTCTAGGCGGGCGCCGGTTTCAGTTTCTGGCACCCGGTGGCACAGAGATGGCCGTCTGGACCAAGGAGCGTGAATAGCACGGCCAGTCTGGCGGTCCTCAGGCTTGCCTGCTACGGCTTGACCTATGGTTTTGACTGACAACATGCGCGGTGCTGCGCTGATGACGGGTGCGATGTTCGCATTCACCGTGAACGACACCTTTCTCAAGGCGCTTTCGGATCAGGTGCCGTTGTTCCAGACGATTTTCCTTAGGGGAATCGGCGTCATCGCGTGCCTGACGATCATGGCCGCACTGATGCGGCAATTGAATTTCAGGCAAAGCCGGCGCGATTGGTTCCTGATCGTAATCCGGGGCCTGGCAGAGCTGGCCGCTGCGTATTTCTTTTTGACGGCGTTGTTCAACATGCCCATCGCGGCAGCCAGCGCGATCTTGCAGGCACTCCCGCTGACGGTGAGCCTGGCAGGCGCACTCTTTCTGGGCGAGGCGCTTGGCTGGCGCCGACTGGTTGCGATCCTGATCGGATTTGTCGGTGTGTTGCTGATCGTCAGGCCGGGTGGTGCGGATTTCAATTTCTATTCTGTCTATGCGGTTCTTTCGGTCGCTTGCGTCACGCTGCGTGACCTCGTCGTGCGGCGGATGAACAAGTCGGTGCCATCGCTGCTTGTGTCGCTTGTCGCGGCAATCTGCGTCACCGTGGGTGCGGGTGTCGCCTGCCTCTTTGCCACATGGGTGCCGTTGCAGGGGCTGGCGATGGCACAGATTGGCGGTGCCACCGTTTTCGTTGTTTTTGGCTACATCTTTTCCGTGGCGGCGATGCGGGTCGGCGATATCAGTTTTGTCGCGCCGTTCCGCTATGTCAGCCTGTTGGTCGCCTTGATCATTGGATTTGCCGTCTTCGGAGAGGTGCCGCGCGTCCTGACGCTGGTGGGCGCGGGAATCGTTGTCGCGACGGGTCTGTTCACATTGTTCCGGGAACGGCGGTTGAACCTGCGCCGCCGCACGATTCCCGACCGTATCCGCTAGGATTTGCAGGGCTTCGCGCAGCGGGGGCGCCACTGTTGACACCCCATGCCACGGGCCCTATACGGCGCGCATCCGGGTAGGGGGTAATCCCCCCAAATCCGATATCAAATGTCGTAGTGGTCAAGAACCGGACTAATGCTGTCTTGTTCCTCTGAATACTCACCGCACCGAACCTCCGGTAAGGGTTCGACTGCGGAATTTTTGTGCTTTGCAGACGTGCGGGGCATGCCAAGTCAATCCGCGGGGCCAGACCCCGCTCACATGTGAGAGAATAGGGAAAACCGCCCCATGCCAACGATCCAACAGCTGATCCGCAAACCGCGCCAGCCCAAAGTCACCCGCTCCAAGTCCATGCACCTCGAGGGATGCCCGCAAAAGCGTGGCGTCTGCACTCGCGTGTACACCACCACACCGAAAAAGCCGAACTCCGCTATGCGGAAAGTCGCCAAGGTCCGTCTGACCAACGGTTACGAAGTGATCTCCTACATCCCCGGTGAGAGCCACAACCTGCAAGAGCACTCTGTGGTTCTGATCCGCGGCGGTCGTGTAAAAGACCTTCCCGGTGTGCGTTACCACATCCTGCGCGGTGTTCTGGATACCCAGGGCGTCAAGGATCGTAAGCAGCGTCGTTCCAAGTACGGCGCGAAGCGTCCCAAGTAAGCATTTGGGCCGCCGGGACCGCCCGGCGCTTCGCCCGTCAACGAACAAGAGGAAACACACATGTCACGTCGCCACGCCGCTGAAAAACGCGAAGTTCTGCCCGACGCCAAGTTCGGCGATACCGTTCTGACCAAGTTCATGAACAACCTCATGGTCGACGGCAAGAAAGCCGTCGCAGAGCGCATCGTCTACAACGCTTTCGATCGCGTCGAAGCCAAGTTGAAGAAATCCCCCGTCGAGGTCTTTCACGAGTCCCTCGAATTGATCAAACCCTCTGTCGAGGTGCGTTCGCGCCGCGTCGGCGGTGCCACCTATCAGGTGCCCGTCGAGGTCCGCCCCGAGCGCCGCGAGGCACTTGCCATCCGTTGGTTGATCGCCGCTGCGAAAAAGCGCAACGAGAACACCATGGAAGAGCGCCTTGCAGGCGAGCTGATGGACGCCGTCAACGGTCGTGGTACGGCCGTGAAAAAGCGTGAAGACACCCACAAGATGGCCGACGCGAACAAAGCGTTCAGCCACTACCGCTGGTAATTCAGGAGCACCACTAGAATGGCACGCGACTATAAACTCGAGCGCTACCGCAACTTTGGTATCATGGCGCACATCGACGCAGGCAAGACGACCTGTTCCGAACGCATCCTGTACTACACCGGCAAGTCCCACAACATCGGCGAAGTCCACGACGGCGCCGCGACGATGGACTGGATGGAGCAGGAGCAGGAGCGCGGAATCACGATCACCTCTGCTGCGACCACGACCTTCTGGCAGCGTCAGGAAGACCCGACCGCTGACGGCACGTCCGACACGAAGTATCGGATGAACATCATCGACACACCCGGCCACGTCGACTTCACCATCGAAGTCGAGCGTTCGCTGGCTGTTCTCGACGGCGCGATCTGCGTGCTTGACGCCAACGCCGGTGTCGAACCTCAGACCGAAACCGTGTGGCGTCAGGCTGACCGCTACAAGGTGCCGCGCATCGTGTTCGTGAACAAAATGGACAAGATCGGTGCCGATTTCTACAACTGCGTCGCCATGATCGAAGACCGGACCGGTGCGAAAACCGCACCGATTCAGCTGCCGATCGGCGCAGAGAACGAACTCGAAGGCATCATCGACCTCGTGACCATGGAAGAGTGGGTCTACGCAGGCGAAGATCTGGGCGCATCCTGGGTGCGTCAGCCGATCCGCGACAGCTACAAGGAGCGCGCTGATGAGTATCACGCCGCTCTGGTCGAGCAGGCCGTGGAAATGGACGACGAGGTCATGATGGCCTACCTCGACGGCGTCGAGCCCGACGTGGACACGCTGCGCAAGCTGATCCGCAAGGGTACGCTGGCGATGAAGTTCGTTCCCGTGCTGGCCGGTTCCGCGTTCAAGAACAAAGGCGTGCAGCCGCTGCTGAACGCTGTCGTCGACTATCTGCCCAGCCCGCTGGACGTGGTTGATTACATGGGCTTCAAGCCCGGCGACGAAACGGAAACACGTAACATTCCGCGTCGCGCCGACGATGACATGCCCTTCTCGGCACTGGCATTCAAAATCATGAACGACCCCTTCGTCGGTTCCTTGACGTTTACCCGGATCTATTCGGGTCAGCTGAAAAAGGGCGACGCCATGCTCAACTCCACCAAGGGGAACAAAGAGCGTGTCGGTCGTATGATGATGATGCACTCGATCCAGCGTGAAGAGATCGACGAAGCCTTTGCAGGTGACATCATCGCACTGGGTGGCCTGAAGAACACCACCACCGGTGACACACTGTGTTCGGAAAAGGACCCCGTCGTTCTGGAAACGATGACCTTCCCCGAGCCCGTCATCGAGATCGCGGTCGAGCCCAAGACGAAGGCCGACCAGGAAAAGATGGGCATCGCACTGGCACGTCTGGCTGCCGAGGATCCGTCCTTCCGCGTCGAAACCGATTTCGAATCCGGTCAGACCATCATGCGTGGCATGGGCGAACTTCACCTCGACATTCTGGTCGATCGCATGAAGCGCGAGTTCAAGGTCGAGGCGAACATCGGTGCGCCGCAGGTGGCCTATCGTGAAACCATCGGTCACGCCGTCGAACACACCTACACCCACAAGAAACAGTCGGGTGGTTCGGGTCAGTTCGGTGAGGTCAAGCTGGCCATCATGCCGACAGAGCCGGGCGAAGGTTATTCGTTCGAATCCAAGATCGTCGGCGGTGCCGTGCCCAAGGAATATATTCCGGGCGTCGAAAAGGGTATCCGGTCGGTCATGGACTCCGGTCCGCTGGCAGGCTTCCCGGTCATCGACTTCAAGGTCGAGTTGCTGGACGGCAAGTTCCACGACGTGGACTCCTCGGTCCTCGCATTCGAAATCGCGGCACGGATGTGCATGCGTGAAGGGATGCGCAAGGCAGGGGCCAAGCTGCTCGAGCCGATCATGAAGGTCGAGGTGGTGACGCCCGAGGAATATACCGGTGGTATCATCGGCGACCTTACGTCCCGTCGTGGCATGGTTCAGGGTCAGGACAGCCGCGGCAACGCGAACGTCATCGACGCAATGGTGCCGCTGGCCAACATGTTCGGCTACATCAACACGCTGCGCTCCATGTCTTCGGGCCGTGCCCAGTTCACGATGCAGTTTGATCACTACGATCCGGTTCCGCAGAACCTGTCCGAAGAGATCCAGGCGAAATACGCATAACGGCGCGGCGGGTGCCTGCACCCGCCCCCCACACCCCCAAATCCGTTTTTCAAGGAGGCCATCATGGCTAAGGCAAAGTTCGAACGTAACAAACCGCACGTTAACATCGGCACGAT
>NZ_JAJATZ010000012.1:0-54743 GCF_020531945.1 Loktanella gaetbuli | reverse complement strand
CGGTTACACGCCGACACCCGCAAGCACCTTTTTCAAGAAATATCGATTTTTTCGCAAAAAAGTTCAGACTGCCCAAAATCTAGTGGTTACGGTTCTCAAAACACCAAGTCGCAGACCGTCGTTCTGGACAGCATCCCACAGGAGCCCAAAGATGCGCCCCTTTCTCTGCCTCATTGCCCTGACAGTCCTGTTTGCTTGCGGCGAATCCAAATCGCAGATCACGCCACCACCACACGGCAGCGTGCGGATCGCGACCCACAACGTCCATTACATCGTATTGGACCAGGCAACCGGGACCTGGTCGGTCGGTGACTGGGAAGATCGAAAGGAATCGGCAGATCAAGCCTTCAAGGCGCTCGACGCCGACATCGTCGCCTTTCAGGAGATGGAAAGCTTTGGACGCGGCGATACCGACAACATCAATCTGCACCGTGATTGGCTGCTGCAAAACAACCCCGACTATGCGGCGGGTGCCAACGGTGATTCCGCGGTGTTTCCATCAACCCAGCCGATCTTCTATCGCACCGCACGATTCGAGATGCTGGACCAGGGGTGGTTCTTCTTTTCTGACACACCGGACGTGATCTATTCGCGCACCTTCAACGGCAGCTATCCGGCCTTTGCCAGCTGGGTCCAGCTACGTGACCGCAACGACGGCAAGACCCTTACAATATACAACGTCCATTTCGAGTTCAGCTCCGGGTCGAACCGGCTGTTGTCGGCAGAACTGACCGTCGACCGCATGGCCCCGCGGCTGGCAGCAGGAGAACGCGTCGTTCTGACAGGCGATCTGAACGCATTGCGCAGTTTCCGAACGGCGCAGATTTTCAAGGATGCGGGCTTTACCTTTGCCCCCGTGCCGGGATCGACCTACCACCTGAACCGCGGCATCAACCTGTTCGGGGCGATTGATCATCTGGCAGCCTCTGGCCCAGTCAGCCTGATCGGGGAACCCCAGGTCCTGCGGCGCAAGTTCGACGGGCGCTGGCCATCGGACCATTATCCCGTCATCGGCGATTTCGTTTTGCGGTAGGCCTTCCGCAGGGTCCTGCGTGGACTTTGAACACTGTCGCGTTAGCTCTTTACCCAAACCTTGGCGAGAAAGGACAGATCGCATGACCACGTTTACTGTTAATGGAGAAGAGCGCACGGTCGACGTGCCAGGCGATACGCCACTGCTGTGGGTTCTGCGGGACGAGCTGAAACTGACCGGCACCAAATTCGGCTGCGGCGTCGCGCAATGCGGTGCCTGCACCGTCATGCTCGACGGCACCACGCGCCGGTCCTGTGTCACGCCCGTATCCACCCTCGAAGGTGCCAACATCACCACGATCGAGGGCCTCGACACCCCAGAGGCAGAGGCCGTTCAGGCCGCGTGGGCAAAACTGGATGTGCCGCAATGTGGCTGGTGCCAATCCGGTCAGGTCGTCAGCGCCTCTGCCCTGCTTTACGAGATTCCTAATCCCACCGACGAGGACATCGACAACGCGATGGCCGGCAACATCTGCCGCTGCGCCACCTATGTCCGCATCCGCCAAGGCATCAAAGATGCCGCCAAAGCGTTGGAGACCTGAACATGACCCATCAGAATCGCCGCCAGTTTCTGGCCTCTGCCGCCGGTCTGACCATTGCGGTCGCCCTGCCGATGAAAGGCCGGGCGCAATCAGGTGCCGCGAATGCCTTTGCCGCTGACGGCAGCGGCAGCTTTGCCCCTAATGCGTTCATCCGGGTGGCAGCCGACGACACCGTCACCGTCATGATCAAACATGTCGAAATCGGTCAGGGTGCCTACACCGGCCTTGCGACCCTCGTGGCCGAGGATCTGGACGCCGACTGGGCGCAGATGCGCGCCGAGGCGGCCCCTCTGGATAACGAGAAATACAAGAACCTCTATTTCGGCCTGCAAGGCACTGGCGGTTCCACAGGTCTGGCCAACAGCTATACCCAGATGCGCAAGGCCGGTGCCGCTGCCCGTGCCATGCTGGTGCAGGCTGCCGCTGCCGAATGGGGCGTCGATGCATCCGAGATTACCGTTACCAAGGGCGTGATCGCCCACGGCGACAAAACCTCGACCTTTGGCCCGATGGCCGCCAAGGCCGCCGAGATGACCCCGCCAGAGGATCCGCCGCTCAAGCCCGCGTCGGAATTTGTCTATATCGGCACCGACCTGCCCCGCCTCGATTCGCCGTCAAAGTCCAACGGCAGTGCGATGTTCACGATGGATATCGACATCGACGGTATGGAAACCGTCGTTGTCGCCCACCCGCCGATGCTGGGTGGCACCGTCGCCAGCTATGATGACACCGACGCGGTCGCTGTGCCCGGCGTGACTGCCGTGCGCCAGATTCCGCAAGGTGTTGCGGTCTATGCCACATCGACAGCAGCCGCGATCAAGGGGCGGTCCATGCTGTCCGTCGAATGGGACACCTCTGCCGCTGAAACACGCAGCTCTGCGCAGATGATGGATGATTTCGCCGCCATGGTCGGCAGCGATACGGCCAAGACTGCAGAATCTGCGGGCGACGTTGCCACAGCCTTCGAAAACGCAGCGCAGACGGTCGAGATGGAATTTCGCTTTCCCTATCTTGCCCATGCGCCGCTGGAACCGCTCGACGCGGTGGTCGAGGTCAAGGACGGCAGCGCCACCGCCTGGGGCGGCTGGCAATTCCCCGGTTTCGACAACCAGTCGGTGGCCGGTGCGCTGGGGATGGACCCCGCAAAGGTGGCAATGGTCACGATGCTGGCCGGCGGGTCATTTGGCCGTCGCGCACAGCCCAGCGCCCATATCGGTGCAGAAGTCGGCGCGATTGCCGCTGCTGCGGGCCGTGACGGGGCCTGGAAACTGGTCTGGACCCGCGAGGACGATCTGCACGGCGGCTACTACCGCCCGATGACCGTGCACCACCTGCGCGGTGGTCTGGATGCCGACGGCAATATCACCGCATGGCACAACACCGTCGTGAACCAATCCATTATGGCAGGCACCCCGATGGAGGCGATGATGCAGGACGGGCTGGATCCGACCTCGTACGAGGGCGCGACCAAGATGCCCTATGACCTGACGGACATGCAGGTCGACTGGATCCGCGCCGCAAGCCCGGTTTCCGTGCTCTGGTGGCGGTCCGTGGGTCACACTCACACCGCCTATGCGACCGAAGTGTTCCTGGATCATCTGCTGGAACTGGGTGGCAAGGACCCCGTGCAGGGCCGCCTTGATCTGCTGCGCCCCGACATGGCCCGTGACCGCGCCGTGCTGGAACGCGTCGCCGAAATGGCCGGCTGGGACGGCCAGAAAGTCAAGAACGGCAAGGGCTACGGCGTGGCGCTGCACGAGAGTTTCAGCACCTATACCGCGCAGATCGTCGAAGTCGAAGACAAGGACGGCTTTCCCAAGGTGACGAATGTCTGGTGCGCCGTGGATTGCGGCGTGGCCGTGACGCCAAACGTGATCCGCGCCCAGATCGAGGGCGGAATCGGGTTCGGTTTGTCGTCGATCCTGCATGACGAACTGTCACTGGCCGAAGGTGGCATGGTCGAGCAGAGCAATTTCGACACCTATCGCGTGCTGCGCATCAACGAGATGCCGAATGTCATGGTCGACATCATCGCATCAGAGGTCGATCCGACGGGTGTGGGCGAACCCGGCACCCCGCCCATCGGCCCGGCACTTGCGAACGCATGGCGCGCGCTCAAGGGCGAGAACGTCACCACCCTGCCCTTTTCCAAATCCGTCGGAGCGTAAGCCATGATGAAAACCCTCACCCGCCTTGGCCTGATAGCAGCTCTTGCATGGGCGGCACCGGTCAGTGCCGAAACCGTCAACGGCCTGCGGACCGTCGACGAATTTGCGGATATCGCCGACGAATCGGAACGGTCGGTCGCCCTGTTCAACGAGCTGATGGTCGTGATCGAACACCCGCGCTGCCTGAATTGTCACCCGGTCGGCGATGTGCCTTTGCAGGGCGATGACATGCAGCCGCACCAGCCCCCGGTCGTGCGCGGCGTGGGTGGCATGGGCGCGCCGGGCATGCGGTGCAGCACCTGTCACGGGGCGGAAAACGTCACCTATACCAGCGGTGATGGATCAATTCCCGGTCACGTGCCGTGGCATCTGGCCCCCATCGAAATGGGATGGGTCGGAAAATCAGCCACCGAAATCTGCGAACAGATCAAGGACCCGGCCCGCAACGGCAACCTCGATCTGGCTGGCCTGCACGAACACAACGCCGAGGACGGCCTTGTGGGTTGGGGCTGGGAACCGGGTGTTGGCCGCGAACCGGCACCTGGCACGCAGGCGATCTTTGGTGATCTGACGCAGGCCTGGATCGACACTGGCGCTGTCTGCCCCACCACCTGAATACGGTATCAGCCCCGGCCCAGCGCCGGGGCTTTTCATATCCGGCTGAACGCCGCCTCGAACGACAGGGCCGGGCGCGCGACCGCCTCGCCAGTCGTGACCAGTTCAATCAACTGCGCAAAGACGTTGCGGGCCGCGATTGGCCATAACGCTTCGTCCACATCCCGATAGACAGCGGCGGTGATCTGCGAAATTCCGGTCGGTGTATGGGACAAGACACCCAGCACGGCCGCGCGGCGTTCCATCCGGTGCGCGATCAACCAGTCGATCCGGGCCGCAGGATCGTCCACCGGTGCCCCATGTCCGGGATACAGGACCGCACCGCCCCATGCCCGCAACCGCCGGCAGGACGCGATGAAATCGCTGACATCGCCGTCGGGCGGCGACACGAGCGACGTTGCCCATTCCATCACCAGATCGCCGGAAAAAACGGCATCCCCCCACTTGAGGCAGATATGATTGCCCATGTGCCCCGGCGTGTGCAGGACATGAACAGCGCCTGCCGGTGTTTCGATGATCGCACCATCACCAACCGTCACATCGGGCGCAAAATGCGTATCGACCCCTTCGCCACCACCTGCATAGCCCTGCGCGATCAGATCCTGCATCACGGCACTGCGCCCTGCGTCGCTGGGGCCATAGGCCAGCACAGGCGCACCCGTCCGGGCGGCCAGACGTGCGGCCAGCGGCGAATGATCCAGATGCGCGTGGGTCACAAGGATGTGGCTGACCTGTGCTGCGCCGATGGCATCCGTCAGTGCCGCCAGATGCGCCGCGTCATCCGGGCCGGGGTCAACCACCACGAGGTCAGCGTCACCCAGCAGATAGGTATTCGTCCCGCGATAGGTCATGGGTGACGGATTGGGGGCCAGAACACGCCGCAGGCCGGGCCCCAGGCGCACGGCCTCGCCCGGTATCGGATCGAACTCTTTCATCGCTTTCCCCCATGCTGCCGCGTCGCTAGTGTTAATGCCATGTTCCTCGCATGGCTCAAACCCTATCTACCGCGTGGCCTTTATACCCGGGCGCTGCTGATCCTGATCCTGCCGATCCTGCTGCTTCAGCTGGGGGTGTCGATCCTGTTCATCAACCGTCATTTCGACGGTGTCACCGAACAGATGACGGACGCGGTCAGCATCGAACTGCAATTCCTGATCGAGACAGCCAATCAGGCCCCGGACGCCGATACCGCCCGATCAAGGGTCGCGGATATCGCTGACCCGTTGCAACTGGCCGTCAGCTGGCCTGCCGCAATTCCCGGCCAGACCCGCGCCCGCACATGGAGCGATTTCACCGCCGACGCGGTCGCAGCCCGCCTGCGATTTCGTATCCCGCAGATCGACGCAATTTCGATGATCGACAAGGATTTCGTCCGGATCTGGATCGACACGCGCCACGGCCCGATGCAGATCGAGGTCAACCGCAGGCGCGTGTCCGCGTCCAACCCCCATCAGCTCTTGGTGATCATGGTGGTTCTGGGGGTCATCCTGACTGCGATCTCCTTTATTTTCCTGCGCAACCAACTGCGCCCGATCCAGCGGATGGCCGTGGCCGCCACCGACTATGGCAAGGGCCGGATCACCCACTACCACCCTTCTGGCGCAACCGAAGTCCGCGCCGCGGGCATGGCCTTTCTCGACATGCGCAATCGTCTGGAACGGCAGATCCAGTCGCGCACCATGATGTTGTCGGGCGTCAGCCACGATCTGCGCACGCCGCTGACGCGCTTGCGGCTGGGCCTGTCCCTGCTGGACGAGGACGACGCCGCACCGCTGCTGCAAGATGTCGACGACATGCAGCGCCAGCTTGACGCTTTTCTCGATTTTGCCCGGTCAGATCATGGCGATGCGCTGGTCCGCGTGTCACCGCAGCAACTGGTGCGCGACATTCACGGTGATTTTCAGCGCGCGCGGGCACAGCTGTTTCTAGGCACGCTGTCGGGACCCGATGCCCCCGTCCCCCTGCGCGAGGTGGCGATTCGCCGGGCGCTGGACAATCTGTGCAACAACGCGCTGCGCTATGGCAGCCGCGCCGAAATCTCGGTTTATGTGACCGACCGCGCGGTCCGCTTTGTCGTCGATGACGATGGCCCCGGTATCCCAGTCGATCGCCGCGAAGAGGCCGTGCGCCCGTTTACCCGGCTCGACCCTGCCCGAAATCAGGATACTGGCACTGGCGTGGGCCTGGGCCTTGCCATCGTGTCGGACATCGCCCGCAGTCACGGTGGCGTCCTGCGCCTGACGGAATCGGACAGCCTGGGCGGTCTGCGCGCGGAACTGGTCCTCGCCCGCTAGGCCCCCACGCCCTATGTTGTCGGCCAGGAGGACGCGCCATGTCGATCAATACGCAGACAATTTCAGCAGGTCAGGCACTGGACGCCCTGCGCGCGGGCTTTGCCGCGCAAACCGCAGGACAAATGACCGCAAGCTGGATGCTGCACGGTCGTCCCGGTATCGGCAAGACCGAGATCGTCACCCAGCTCGCGGCAGAGACAGGCAGCCAGTTGTTCGACCTGCGACTGACCACGATCGAACCCGCCGATCTGCGCGGCCTTCCTTTCTATGACCACGACAGCAAGCGCACCGTCTGGTATCCGCCTCAGGACCTGCCCAGCGACCCCGCTCGGCCAGCGATCCTGTTTCTGGACGAACTCACTGCCGCCGCGCCTGCGCTGCAACCCACCGTCTATGGCCTGCTACAGGAACGGCGCGTTGGTCAATTCGCCCTGCCGGACAGCACGTTCATCGTGGCTGCAGGCAATGCCGTCGAGGATGGTGCCATCGCCTATGACATGGGCACGGCCCTGTCCGACCGGCTGATCCATCTGTCCTTGCGGGCCGAGGCCGGTGACTGGATCACCCGCTATGCGGTGCCGCGCGGCCTGCATCCCAGCGTCATCGCCTTTATCCGCACGCGCCCGGATCTGCTGGACACGACCGAGGATTGCCTGCGCCGGGGGGCGATGATTGCGGCGACACCGCGCAGTTGGGCGCGGGTCAGCACCTTGCTGCATGCCATTGACGACGCATCCCTGCGCGACACGCTGATCGCAGGCACGGTGGGCGACGCAGTGGCCGCCGAATTCACCCTGATCGCGCGCGACATCGCAAGCACCGTTCAGGCACAGGCCATGATCGAGGCGACAGCGGCCGAACGCGCGGACCTCTACCCACGCAGTCTGCACGGTCTGACGGCGCTGACCTATGCGCTCATTGCCCTGGCGGACCGTGACAACATGCCTGCCGTTATCTCGGTCATGGCCGGGATCATGGACCTAGCAGCGCGGGATGAACATTTTGCCACGCTGCCGACCCGGGAACTGACGACCTACGGGTTCGAGCTGCTGATCGACCGCGCGCTGGCCCAGGGCTGGCAAGAGGCATTCCGCGATTCGGCGGCCTATGCGGACTATCTCGCACGCCGCGACGCAACGTGATCCGCCATTCCAGCCGCGCAACCGTGGCCCTGACTGCATTGGCCGAGGCCGATCCGGCGCTGGCCGCCTTGTCGCTGTGGTGCGACCACCGCGACGGCGACACGACGGCAACCGCTGGCACGACCATAACCTATGGACCCGATTTTGCCGCGCTATCACGCCCCGAACAGATGGGGCTCGCCGCGCACCATATCCTGCACGTGGCCTTGCGCCACTCTGCGCGGCTGAAGGATCTTGGGCGTAGGCTTGGGGACACCTTCGATTCGCAACTCTGGCAGCTCTGCGCCGATGCACTGGTGAACGAGGCGCTGTTGCAATCGGACTATGCGCTGCCGCGTCCCGCCGTGACGCTGACCGGCCTTCTGGACAGCATCGGCCAAGAGGTCAGCGGGCCACAGGCCCTGGCCGATTGGGACAGCGACCGGCTGTATTTCACGATCATGGGGGCCAGCGGTGACAAACGTGCCGCGGATCACGCCCGCGCCTATGCCAGACAACAGGCCTTTGCAGGGGACATCCACCCCGGCGACGGCGCGGACGACCAGCAAGGCGGGGACCGCGAACAGGCCGCCGCATGGGCACAGCACATGGCACGGGCCTTGCAGGCGGGCCGCGCCGCTGGCCGTGGTCTTGGACTGATCGGTCACCGCATCGCAGACATCCCCGCACCGCGTACCCCGTGGGAAATTGTCTTGCGCCGCCTGCTGACGGCGGCCATCACGGTTGCCCCCCAGACCAGCCCGATGCGCCCGACCCGGCGCTGGATCGCGGGCACAGCCCAAGCCTTGGCCGATACGACACGGCAGCCGGGGTTTCAGGCGGGCCACAGGCCATTTACCGACGTGCCGCGTATCGCGGTCGCCGTCGATGCCTCTGGCAGCATCGATGATGCACGGCTGGCGATGTTCTGGGCAGAGGTGCTGGGCATCACCCGTCGCCTGCGGGCCGAGGTGATACTGATCATCTTTGACGAAGCGGTGCGATCTGTCAGCCGGATCGACACCACGGCGCAGACCGTCCCCCTTCCCGATCTGCCGCGTGGCGGTGGCACTGATTTTCAGCCTGTCATCGCAGCGGCGCAAACGGATGGTGCCACAGCACTGGTGATCCTGACGGACCTCGACGGCCCGACGGGGCCTGCGCCCAAGGGTCTGAAAGTGTTCTGGGCGGTGCCGCAACCGGGCGATCTGATGCCAACCTTCGGGCAGGTGATCGATTTGTCAGCCTAACGCCGCCGCCAGTCGCGCATGCGCCGAGACGCCCCGCGCGTCAAAGGTGATGTCGCGCAGGAACTGGTTCTGGCTTTGGTTGATGCGTTGCAACCTGCGTTCGGACAGATCGCCCTGAAACAGACCGTCGCGCAGGATCTGCATTTCGGTCGGGGTCAGCGACAGCACCTCTGGCCCCTTGTCCCATTGCACCGAAACATAGGTCAGCGGAGACGCTGTCCACAGGTCGGATTGTTCGATCACCAGATGCAATTCGCCCTGTTTCAACCCGCGATGGGCCGCGATCCGGGTCAGGGCCGCACGGGCCTGCGCGCGCAGCGCATCCAGCCCCCGGTCTGCCGCCGCCGGATCGATCAGGCGCGCGCGACGCGACGCCGGCACACGCAAGACGCGGGTTTCCAGCCACCAGATCAAAATCAGCATCAGCACCGGCGCCTGCGACAGCGGCAGGGCTGCACCGTTCCAGATCAAGGCCACCACGACCAGCGGGGTGAGCGTCAGAAAATATCGCAGGATCTGGAATTCCACGATGATCCGCAAAAATAATCCAGGCCCCATACCGCGCGGCCAGACCGTCGCGCGGCCAAAGAACTTGCGCGGTAATTGCCGCACCTTCAGCACAGACGGATTACGGATCGTGTCATGGGTGACGATCAACACGCCGCGTCCAACCTGTCAGAAGCCTTTGTCATCGCGACAGTTTGCCCGCCGCACGGATGCAGAGCAAGCACGGGACAGTTGACAGCTGCGCGACCAATGATCACCCATGGGTCATGACACAGACACTTCTGGCCCAGCCACTGACCGCCGCAGCCTTTACCCCGTTCGGGGATGTGCTGGATGCCAACGGTGCACCGGACAAGCTGATCAACGCTGACCTATGCGGCCGCTATCACGACCGTGCGACATTGGATTTCGCAGATGGTCGCGCAGGTATCAGTATTTTTGACGCAGTACCGCGCAGCCTGCCCTATGCCTTTGATCTGGTGGAACGCCACCCAGAGGGGTCGCAGGCCTTTGTTCCGATGCACCAGAACCCCTGGCTGGTCATTGTAGCCCCGGACGCAGGTGGCCGACCGGGCGACCCGTTGGCATTTCTGGTCGGACCCGGACAGGCAATCAATTTTCACAAGGGCACCTGGCACGGCGTGCTGACCCCGTTGCACGCGCCGGGCCTGTTCGCCGTGATCGACCGGATCGGCGCAGGCACCAACCTGCAAGAGGTACGATACCCTGCACCCTGGCGTGTGATCGCCTGACCCCAAAACGCAATACGCCGCCGGATTGCTCCGGCGGCGTATCCTGTGCGCAATATGGTGCCGATCAGACGTCGAAACGATCCAGATCCATCACCTTGGCAAAGGCCCGGACGAATGCCTTGACGAAACGGGCGTTGTCGCAGGCATAGGTTTCGGACAATGCGCGCAACTGGCTGTTAGAGCCGAACAGCAGGTCAACCTGCGTGCCGGTCCATTTCACCTGACCAGTTGCACGGTCGCGGCCTTCGAATGTGCCTTCGTATTCATCGACGGCCTTCCATTCGTTCGACATGCTCAGCAAATTGACAAAGAAGTCATTGCTCAGCGTACCGGGACGGTCGGTGAACACACCATGATCGGTGCTGCCGTAGTTCGCACCCAGAACGCGCAGACCACCGACCAGCACCGTCATTTCTGGCGCTGTCAACGTCAGCAGTTGTGCCTTGTCGACCAGCAGCTCGCCCGGCGTCGCGGTAAAGTCCTTTTGCAGATAGTTGCGGAAACCATCTGCCTGCGGTTCCAGAACATCGACGGATTCGACATCCGTCTGATCCTGGCTTGCGTCCATCCGGCCCGGCGTAAAGGGCACCGTGATGTCCTGACCACCGTCGCGGGCGGCCTTTTCCACAGCGGCGACACCGCCCAGCACGATGATATCGGCCAGTGACACGCGCTTGTTCCCGGTCTGGGCGTCGTTGAACGCGGTTTGAACTGCCTCCAGCTTGGCCAGCCGGTCACCCAGCGTGTCAGGCTCGTTCACGTCCCAGACGTTCATTGGGGCCAGACGGATGCGCGCACCATTGGCACCACCCCGGCGGTCGGACCCGCGGAACGTGGATGCGCTGGCCCATGCAGTCGTGACCAATTCCGAAACCGTCAGGCCGCTGTCCAGCAGCTTGGCCTTGAGGTCGGCGATATCCGCATCGTCGATCAGATCGTGATCGCGTGCCGGAATCGGGTCCTGCCACAGCAGATCCTCTTGCGGCACCCAGGGGCCAAGGTATGTGTCCTTGGGGCCCATGTCGCGGTGGCACAATTTGAACCAGGCGCGGGCAAAGGCGTCTGCGAACTGGTCGGGGTTCTTGTGGAACCGCTCCGAGATCTCGCGGTAGATAGGATCAACCTTGAGCGCGAGGTCAGAGGTCGCCATCATCGGCGCGTGTGTCTTGGACGGGTCATGCGCATCCGGCACGGTCCCTGCCAATGCACCATCCTTGGGGGTCCACTGTTTTGCACCCGCGGGGGATGTCGTCAGTTCCCATTCATGGTTCAGCAGCGTATCGAAATAGCTGTTGTCCCAGGTGATCGGTGTCGCCGTCCATGCGCCCTCGAGCCCGGACGAAATGGTGTCGACGCCCTTGCCGGAATTGAAACCGCTTGCCCAGCCAAAGCCCTGCGATGCGACGCCAGCACCCTCTGGCTCTGCGCCGATCAGCGTGGGATCACCCGCGCCGTGGGTTTTGCCGAAGGTGTGACCGCCTGCGACCAGTGCCACGGTTTCTTCGTCGTTCATCGCCATCCGGGCGAATGTATCACGGATGTCGTGGGCAGAGGCCTGCGGATCGGGGTTTCCGTCCGGACCTTCGGGGTTGACGTAGATCAGACCCATCTGCACGGCGGCCAGCGGATTTTCCAGCTCGCGCTCGCCGGAATAACGGCTCAGCGGGTTGTCGGACGGGGCAAGCCATTCGTCCTCTTGTCCCCAGTAGATGTCCTCTTCGGGTTCCCAGATGTCCTCGCGGCCACCGGCAAAGCCAAAGGTCTTGAAACCCATGGTTTCCAGCGCGACGTTCCCGGTCAGGATCATCAGATCCGCCCAGCTGATCGCGTCACCGTATTTCTGCTTGATCGGCCACAGCAGGCGGCGCGCCTTGTCCAAGTTCACGTTGTCGGGCCAGCTGTTCAGCGGCGCGAAACGCTGGCTGCCGGACGTCGAACCACCGCGACCGTCGGCGGTGCGGTAGGTGCCGGCGCTATGCCATGCCATGCGGATAAAGAACGGACCATAGTGGCCATAATCGGCAGGCCACCAGTCCTGACTGTCGGTCATCAGTGCCTCGAGGTCCTTCCACAGGGCGTCCTTGTCCAGCGCCTCGAATGCCTCGGCATAGTTGAAATCGGGGTCCATCGGGCTGACCTGCGGCGTATTCTGCGACAGGATTTTCAGGTTCAGCTGGTTTGGCCACCAATCACGGTTGCCACGTGAATTATTGCGCGCATGCGGGCGGGCGTGGCCTGCTACGGGACAGTTGCGGATATCGCCCTTGGGATTGCCGTCCATGATCAGCTCCTCTGCTATCGGAATCTGGAATTGTTCTAGACTGACAAAGCGATTAGATGAAGTTGTATTTTCTAATCGCTTCGATAGGTTTTCCTGATGTCAACGCTTACCCTGAAACAGCTTCGATATTTCGAGGCACTTGCCGCGCAGGGTCATTTCGGACGGGCCGCCGCCGTGGTGGCGATCAGTCAACCTGCCTTGTCCATGCAGATCAAGGAACTGGAAGATTCGCTGGGCACCCTCCTGTTCGAACGGTCTGCGCGGCAGGTCCGACTGACCCCTTTTGGAGAGGTCTTTGCGCCGCGCGCGCGCGAAATCCTGCGGGCGGTGGACGAGGTGACGGATCTGGCGCGATTGACCCAAGGCGGGGCGCTGACCCGGCTGCGGTTGGGAATCATTCCAACGATCGCCCCCTATCTGCTGCCGCGTGTCATCGCAGCACTGGGTCAGACGCATCCGGGGCTGGATCTGCGGTTGCGCGAATCCGTCACCCAAACCCTGCTGGACGATCTGGACGCGGGTCGTCTGGATGCCGCGATCGTGGCACTGCCGATCTCGGAACCCGCACTGACGGAAATGACGCTGCTGGAGGAAGAGTTCGTGCTCGTGCGGCCACGCGCCGATGCGGACAGCCCGATTCCGTCGCCTGCGGCGCTGCGCGAAATGCGGCTGTTGTTGCTGGAAGAAGGTCATTGTTTCCGCGATCAGGCGCTGTCCTTTTGCCAGATGCCCGATACCCAGCCCAAGGAAATGCTGGACGGATCGACCCTGTCTACGCTGGTGCAGATGGTGGGTTCGGGGATCGGCGTGACGCTGATCCCCGACATGGCCGTTGCCGTCGAAACGGCCTCGGCGCCTGTGTCCATCGCCCGTTTCCCCGGATCGCAGCCGCGCCGCACCGTCGGCATGGTCTGGCGGCAATCATCCGCACTGGGGGCCGCCCTGAAGCAGGTCGGTCAGACCTTGCGGGACGCGGCCCGGTCCGATCCCGCCTAGAACGGAATCAGCACCAGCGTGATGATCGGGAACGCCGCCAGCACGATCACCCGCAGGATGTCGGACCCGACGAAAAACAGCACCGCGCGGTAGGTCTCGCTCATCGGTGTGTCGCGGTCCATCGCGTTGATGATGAACAGGTTCATGCCCACGGGCGGTGTGATCAGGCCGACCTCGACCACGATCAGGACCAGAATACCGAACCAGATAGCCACACGTTCGGTGTTGATCCGCTCCAGCGCGCCTTCGGTCGCGCCCCGGATGCCCAGTTCGCGCAGCTGGTCGCGGGTCAGCTCGATCCCCTGCGCCAGACTGGCCTGCGCCTCGGCCAGCAGGGCCGGTGCGACCTCGGCACCGCTGGCGATCAGTTCCGCCAGCTTGCTGCCTTGCAGTTCGATCAAGGACACGAACCCGAAATCGAGGCCCTGCATGACCGGCCAAAAGATCGGGATCGTCAGCAGGATCATCGACAGGCTGTCCATCAGACAGCCCAGCAACAGGTAGAACACGAGGATGAACGCCAGCACGACCCA
The DNA here is from genome assembly GCF_020531945.1 of Loktanella gaetbuli. Lineage (NCBI taxonomy): Bacteria > Pseudomonadati > Pseudomonadota > Alphaproteobacteria > Rhodobacterales > Roseobacteraceae > Loktanella > Loktanella gaetbuli. The sequence goes on along the minus strand of NZ_JAJATZ010000012.1, from coordinate 40,652 downwards.
AGGCGAAAACCCCTGCCCCACGACCCAGCCCGCGATTTCCTGCGGCACCTGCGTCAGGGCCAGAAACCCGTTGTAGAATGCAGCCCCCAGCACGATGAAAAAGATCATCGCCGTGGATTTCGCGGTCACGGTAAAGGATTCGCCCAAGGTCGCCCATGTCAGGCCACCATTGACCCATGCGATGATCCCGGTGCCCATGGCACCCACGGCAGCACCTTCGGTCGGGGTGAACCAGCCCGCATAGATGCCACCGACGACAAGGCCAAAGACCAAAAGAACAGGCCAGACCGCCGCCAATGCGCGCATCCGCTCAGCATAGTTGACCCGTGGCCGCGTGCCCGCCGCCTCTGGATACAGACGGACATAGATCGAGATGACGGCGACGTAACCCAGTGCGGCGATGATGCCGGGGATAAAGGCGGCCAGAAACAGCTTGGCGATATTCTGTTCGGTCAGGATGGCATAGATCACCAGCACGACGGACGGCGGGATCAGGATGCCCAGCGTGCCACCGGCGGCCAGCGTCGCTGTCGAAAAGCCACCGGCATAGCCATAGCGGCGCATTTCCGGCAACGCGACACGCGACATGGTGGCCGCCGTCGCCAATGACGATCCGCAGATCGCGCCGAAACCCGCGCAGGCCCCCACCGCGGCCATGGCGACGCCGCCCTTGCGGTGGCCCAGCCAGCCCTCTGCGGCCTTGAACAAGGCCTGCGACATGCCGCCGAGGGTCGCGAAATGCCCCATCAGCAAGAACATCGGAATGATCGACAGCGAATAGCTGGCAAAGGTCGTGTAGGTCTCGGATTTCAACCGCGCGAGGGGAATGGTCGTGTCGCCGGTGACCAGCACCAGCCCGACCAAACCGGCCAGAAACATCGCCAAACCGATGGGAACCCGCAGGAAAATCAGCCCCAGCAGGGCCGGGAACGACAGAATGCCGATCAGGGTATCGCTCAATGGTCTGCTCCCAGGTCGGCGGGCAGGATGTCACGCCCGGTTGCGACCTCTGCCACACGGGTGGCCGCGATCCAGACCGATACGATCGCTGCGATGACAGCGCCGATGAGGCTCAGCGCGTAGCCCCACCACACCGGAAACTCCAATAGAAACGTGGTTTGCCCGCTGGACAGCTTGCTCAGCAGCCCGGCGTATAGCTGAACCGCAAGCAACACCATCACGGCGGCGAACACCATGTCGATCACCACCCGCAAGGCGCGGTTGACGCCCGGTGACATGCGCTGCGTAAAGATATCGACAGAGGCATGGCCGCCCGTGATCTGGCAAAGCGGCAGAAACGCAAAGATCGCAAAGGCGACCAGCGCCTCGGTCAGCTCGAAATCTCCGTTCACGGGACCGACGCCTGCCGCAATCAGCCAGTCGGCTAGGGCGGGCATCACGGACTGGGCAACATCGCCGTGCAACATGCCGTTCAACGTGCGTCCCAGCACAGAAACGCAGATCAGGATGACGATACCTGTCAGGACCAGACCGCCGATCCACGCCATGACCAGCGAAAGTCGATAGAAAAATCCGTACAAAACCGCCCCCCCGGATAAAAGTGGCGGCCGCTGTGTGGCGGCCGCCCGTCGCTCTGTCAGCGTGCTGACTTAGTTCGCTGCCTTGTATTCGTCCATCAATGCCCGCGCGCGGTCGATCAGGGCCTGACCGTCATAGCCGCGTTCGTTCATGTCGGCGACCCAGCTTTCATAGATCGGCTGCACCGCGGGGACCCATTCTGCCTCGACCGTGGCTGCATCGATTTCGATGAAGTTGTTGCCCAGATCCTCTGCGATGGTCATGCCGCGTGCGTCAAAGTCCAGCATGACGTCAGCACCCAGCATGGAAAAATCCAGACCGGAATTGCTGTCGATCACGGCCTTCAGCTCGTCTGACAGACCGTCATAGACACCTTGGTTCATCGCCACGATGAACGTCAGGGTATACAGGCCCGCCCCCTCGAATGACGTGTGGTTTGACACCAGCTCCGAGCTGCGCACAGCGGTCGTGACCTCCCACGGCAGGGTGGTGCCGTCGATCACACCCTTGGACAGGGCCTCTGACACGCCGGGGACGGGCATGCCGACAGGTGTGGCACCGACCAGTTCCAGCATCTGGTTCACAAGACGCGAACCACCGCGGATTTTCATGCCTTCGAGGTCGGCAGGCGTTTCGACAGGGTCCTTGGTGTGGAACAGGCCCGGTCCGTGCACGAATGTCGCCAACATCTTCATGTTGGGGAAATCGGTTTCCCGCATGCTTTCTTCGTACATGGTCCAGTAGGCATAGGTCGCAGCGCGGGCGTCATCGACAAAGAACGGCAGCTCGAACACCTCGGTGGCGGGGAACCGGCCCGGCGTATAGCCCACGACGGTCCAGATCACGTCAGCCACGCCGTCCTGCACCTGATCCACCAGCTCTGGCGGAACACCCCCCAGCTGCATGGCAGGATAGCGGTCGACCTTGATCGCGCCGTTGCTCTGTTCTTCAACGTTGTTGGCCCAGACCTCCAGCATCTGCGACGGGATCGCGGCCTGCTGAGGCAGCATCTGGTGCATTTTCAGCGTGACCTCCTGCGCCACGGCGGATGTTGCGGTCAGCGCGGCAAAGGCCAGCGCGCTCGCGGCGGTCATCAGTGACCTGCGTGTCGTTTTCATTTCATTCCCTCCCTTTGGTGCGACGCAGGGTCACGGGGTCCGCTGCGTCATCGCCCGGAACTATCCCGACGCGGACCAGTTTAAGCAATGCTAAACTTGCCAGCGGCACAAAAGCGGGTGTAGCGATACCTGAAGCATGGCTGACATTGAACGATCCGATCGTCGTCAGACATGGATGGGCCGCGACCGCCTTGCGGCTGCCAACAGAAAGGACAGATCATGCTGTCAGGTTTCAGTGCAGAAATCCTCGCACGGGTGCAATTCGCATTCACGGTATCGTTCCACATCATCTTTCCCGCCTTTTCGATCGGTCTGGCCAGTTTCCTCGCGGTGCTGAACGCGCTCTGGCTCAGGACGGGGAACCCGACCTACCGGGCGCTGTTCGACTATTGGAAAAAGATTTTCGCCGTCGCATTCGGCATGGGCGTCGTTTCGGGCATCGTCATGTCCTACCAGTTCGGCACCAACTGGGCGGTATTTTCGGACCGGACCGGCCCCGTGCTTGGGCCACTGATGGCCTACGAGGTGCTGTCGGCATTTTTCCTCGAGGCCGGTTTCCTGGGCATCATGCTGTTCGGGCGTGAACGCGTTGGCAACGGGCTTCATATGTTTGCCACGGCAATGGTGGCGTTCGGCACGCTGATGTCGGCCACATGGATCCTGAGCGTGAACAGCTGGATGCAGACGCCCGCCGGCTACAGCATCAACGAGTTGGGCCAGTTCGTGCCGGAAAACTGGCTGGAAATCGTGTTCAACCCGTCGTTCCCATATCGCCTACTGCACATGGTGCTGGCCGCGTATCTGACGACCGCCTTTGTGGTGGCGGGCGTGGGCGCATGGCATCTGCTGAAGGACCGCACGGACGCTGCCGCACGCAAGATGTTTTCCATGGCGATGTGGATGGCGCTGCTGGTCACGCCGCTTCAGATTGCGGCGGGTGATTTCCACGGCATCAACACGCTGGAACACCAACCCGCCAAGGTGATGGCGATGGAAGGCCATTATGACAGCCACCCCGATGGTGCGCCGCTGATCCTGTTCGGCATCCCTAACCCCGAAGAAAAGCGGATCGACTATGCCGTCGAGATCCCCAAGCTGTCGTCGCTGATCCTGAAACATGACCTGAATGCGCCCTTGGACGGTCTGGATACGATTCCGGACGCGGATGAACCGCCCGTGGCGATCGTGTTCTTCAGCTTTCGGGTGATGGTGGGCATCGGGTTTGCCATGCTGGCCGTCGGCATCTGGGGCGGGGTGCAGCGCTATCGCAAGCGGCTGTACGATTCCCCGCTGCTGCACCGGACGGCAGTGCTGATGGGGCCTGCGGGTTTCATCGCGGTGCTGGCCGGCTGGATCACCACCGAGGTCGGGCGCCAGCCCTTTACCGTCTACGGCGTGATGCGCACATCCGAGAGCCTGTCGCCCATCGCGGCACCCGCCGTCGCGGCATCGTTGATCGCCTTTATCGTGGTTTACTTCTTCGTATTCGGGGCCGGCACATTCTACATCATGCGCCTGATGGGCAAAGACGTGGGCGCGCCCAAAAACCTTGAAGACAACGGCCCGACCCGCACCGCCGGGATCACCCCGGTCCAGCAGGTGGACCGCGGCAACCTCGCACCGGGAGAATGACCAATGCCTGACGTTATCTTTGAACTGTCGTTCATCTGGGCGGGGATCATCGCCTTTGCGGTTCTGGTCTATGTCATCCTTGACGGTTTTGATCTGGGGCTGGGCATCCTGTTTCCCTTTGCCCATACGGACCGCGATCGGGACGTGATGATGAATTCCGTCGCCCCCGTCTGGGACGGAAACGAAACCTGGCTGGTGCTGGGTGGTGGCGGTCTGTTTGCCGTGTTTCCGCTGGCCTATGCCATCGTCATGCCTGCGCTCTACATGCCCATCATCATCATGTTGCTGGCGCTGGTGTTTCGGGGTGTCGCCTTTGAATACCGGTGGAAAACCGTGCGCTGGCGCAGGGTCTGGGACTCTGCGTTCTGCGGAGGCTCTGCTGTCGCGGCCCTGTGCCAGGGCATCGCCCTAGGTGCGCTGGTCCAGGGGATCGAGGTCGACGGCCGTGCCTATGGCGGTGGCTGGTGGGACTGGCTGACGCCATTTTCGATCGCAACCGGTGTGGCCGTGGTCTGCGGCTATGCGCTGTTGGGGGCGACCTGGCTGGTGATGAAAACCAGCGGTGGCGTCAGTCACCGCATGCGCGATCTGGCCAAACCGCTTGCGATCATCACACTGGTATTCGTGGCGGGCATCAGCGTCTGGACACCATTTCAGGACCCTGAATACTTTGGCCGCTGGTTCAACTGGCCAGGCACGCTTTATACCTCGCCGGTACCCATCGCCTTGGTCGTCGCGATTTACCTGCTGTTTCACGGTTTGGCGACCGGGCGGGACAAGACGCCCTTCTTTGCCGCCGAAGCCATTTTCGTACTGGCGTTCATCGGGATCGGAATCAGCTTTTATCCAAACATCATCCCCCCTGCCCTGACGATCAGAAAGGCCGCCGCCCCTGACAGCAGTCTGCTATTTGCGCTGGTAGGCACGGTCATCCTCGTGCCGATCATCTTGGGCTACACCGCCTATGCCTACTGGGTGTTTCGCGGCAAGATCGACCCCGAAGAAGGCTATCACTGATGGCACAGAGCCCGGCCTGGAAACGTGTCGCATGGTTTGTCGCGATCTGGGTCGCCTCGGTGGCGGCCCTGACCGTCGTCGCCTATGCGATCCGGCTGGCGATCGTGTAAATCCGCTTGCCAATACCATGCGCCGGGCGCAATCGTGACGCCAGACTTTGACCGTGAAAGGACGCCCGATGTTCGAGAATCACCTGCCTACCGAAGAGCTTCAGGCGCTGGATGCGGCACATCACATGCATCCTTTCACCGATGGCAGTGCGCTGAACAAGAAAGGCGCGCGCGTCATCACGGCGGCCAAGGGCGTGTGGCTGACCGATAGCGATGGCAACCGTATTCTGGACGCCATGGCAGGCCTGTGGTGCGTGAACATCGGCTATGGTCGCCCCGAAATGGCCGAGGCCGCCAAGCGGCAGATCGAGCAACTGTCGTTCTACAACACGTTCTTTCAAACCACGCATGTTCCTGCCGTCACATTGGCAGCCAAGCTGGCACAGATTGCCCCCGGCGACCTGAACCATGTGCATTTCGCCAATTCCGGGTCAGAGGCGAATGACACAAACCTGCGCCTTGTGCGGCATTATTGGGCCGCCAAGGGCAAGCCGACGAAGCGTATCGTGATTGGCCGTTGGAATGGATATCACGGGTCCACGATGGGATCAGGCAGTCTGGGCGGCATGAAATTCATGCACGCACAGGGCGGCATGCCGATCCCCGACGTCGCCCACATCGAACAGCCCGATTGGTGGATGCAGGGCGGCGACAGCGATCCGGCAGATTTCGGGCTCGCACGTGCCAAGCAGCTAGAGGAAAAGATCCTTGAGCTGGGTCAGGACAACGTGGCGGCGTTCATCGCGGAGCCGATCCAGGGATCTGGCGGTGTCATCGTGCCGCCCGCAACTTACTGGCCTGAAATCCAGCGCATCTGCGCGCATTACGACGTTCTGCTGATCGCGGATGAGGTCATAACGGGCTTTGGCCGCACCGGCAAATGGTTCGGCAGCCAGACGCTGGACCTGCGCCCCGACATCATGACCATCGCCAAGGGCATGTCGTCGGGTTACGCGCCCATCGGCGCATCGCTGCTGTCGGACAACGTGGCGAACACGATCAACGACGCGGGCGAATTCAACCACGGTTATACCTACGCCGCACATCCGCTGTCGGCCGCACTGGCGCTGGAAAACATCCGCATCCTCGAGGATGAAAAGATCGTCGATCACGTGGCGAATGTCGCAGCGCCCTACCTGCGCGAAAAATGGGAAGGCCTGATCGACCACCCGCTGGTCGGTGACGCCAGCATCGTGGGTCTGATGGGATCAATCCGCATGACACCTGACAAGGCGGCACGCGCGAAATTCAAATCCGACGAGGGCACGGCAGGGTACATCTGCCGCGAACGCTGTTTCGCCAACAATCTGGTCATGCGTCACGTGGGCGACCGCATGGTGATTTCACCGCCACTGGTCATCACCAAGGCGGAAATCGACCAGTTCATCGACCGCGCCGTACAGTCGCTGGACGAGACACATGCGAAACTCAAGGCCGATGGCTTGATGGTTGCCGCCTAACTGGCTAACCTTCACACGAATCGTGTGGGAGAACCGGTAACACCCGGTGCCGAAGGCGCAACCGCCCCGGAAACGCTCAGGCCACAGGACCACAGGGGTCTTAACACTCTGGAGAGTGGCACCTTGCGTGCCCGCCGACGGGATAGCGATCTCAGGCAAACGGACAGAGGGGGCATCAGGTCGCGTACGCGGCCCAGGATGCCCGTGCGCGCCACGGCGAAAGGACCGCTTTGGACGAAAACCGCAAGACCCCGCTCTTTGATCTGCATGTTGCCCTTGGGGGCAAGATCGTCGGCTTTGCCGGTTACGACCTGCCCGTGCAATACACGGGCGTTCTGCCCGAACACCTGCACACACGAACCAAGGCGGGATTGTTCGACGTCAGCCATATGGGCCAATGCGTGGTCGCGGGACCATCGTACGCGGCGGTCGCACAGGCGCTGGAGTCGCTGATTCCCGTTGATATTGCAGGCCTTGCGGATGGACGTCAGCGGTATGGATTTCTGACCAACGACGCAGGCGGTATCCGCGACGACCTGATGCTGGCACGGCGTGGGGACAGCGTGTTCATGGTCGTCAACGCCGCCTGCAAGGCCGCCGACATCGCCCATATCCGTGCGCATCTGCCGGACGGCGTGACACTGACAGAGGTGACGGACCGCGCCCTGCTGGCGCTGCAAGGACCGCTTGCAGAGGATGCCCTGGCCACGCTGAACCCCGCCGCCCGCGCCATGCGGTTCATGGACGTGATCGACATGGAACTGGCTGGCGTGACCTGCTGGGTGTCACGATCCGGTTATACCGGCGAGGACGGCTATGAAATTTCGGTGCCCGACGCGCAGGCCGAACCGCTTGCAGTTGCGTTGCTGGACCTGCCCGATGTGGCACCCATCGGTCTGGGGGCCCGTGACAGCCTGCGGCTGGAGGCCGGACTTTGCCTGTATGGCCACGATATCGACGACACTACGACGCCCGTTGCCGCTGGCCTGACCTGGGCGATCCAAAAGGTCCGCCGCCCCGGTGGTGCGCGCGCAGGCGGCTATCCCGGTGCGAATATCATCGGTGCCGAACTGGCAGACGCCCCGGCCACGGCACGGGTCGGTCTGCTGCCTGACGGGCGTGCGCCCATGCGCGAGGGTGTGGAGATCTTTGCCGATGCAGATGCGCAAACACCAATCGGGCGCATCACCTCTGGCGGATTCGGGCCGACGGTTCAGCGGCCAGTTGCCATGGCCCTGATCGACCGGGGGTTTGCCGCCCCCGGCACGGCCCTATGTGCGGAACTGCGGGGCAAACGCCTGCCCGTCACCGTGGCCGCGTTGCCGTTTACCCCCGCCAATTTCAAACGCTGAAAAGGATCAGACCCCATGTTGAAATTCACCGAAGAACACGAATGGCTGCGCGTCGAGGATGACCTTGTCGTGGTCGGCATCACCGAACATGCCGCCACGCAGCTGGGCGATATCGTGTTTGTCGAACTGCCGGACGAAGGCACCGTGGTCGTCAAGGACGACGAGGCTGTCGTGATTGAATCGGTCAAGGCCGCGTCCGACATCCTGGCCCCGCTATCGGGCGAAATCGTCGAGGTGAATACCACGCTGAACGATAACCCCGGCCTGGTGAACGATGATCCCATCGGCGACGGCTGGTTTTTCAAGATGTCGGTCGAGGACATGTCCCAGCTGGACGAATACCTCGACGAGGCCGCCTACAAGAAACTGATCGGATAGGATGAATTCATGACCTACACGCCGACGGACTACCTGCCCTATGACTTTGCGAACCGCCGTCACATCGGCCCCTCACCCGAAGAGATGGAAGCCATGTTGCAGACCGTCGGCGCGCCCTCGCTGGATGCGCTGATCGACGAAACCCTGCCTGCGGGTATCCGGCAGGCCGAACCGTTGGAATTCGGCAAACCCAAATCGGAAAGCGAACTGCTGTGGCACATGCAGCAGGTCGCGAAACAGAATACCGTGCTGACGTCCCTGATCGGTCAAGGCTACTACGGCACGGTCACGCCGCCCGCGATCCAGCGCAATATTCTGGAAAACCCGGCCTGGTACACGGCCTATACGCCCTACCAGCCTGAAATCTCTCAGGGCCGGCTGGAGGCGCTGCTGAATTATCAGACCATGATCAGCGACCTGACGGGGCTGGAAATCGCCAACGCATCCCTGCTGGACGAGGCCACGGCCTGCGCCGAGGCGATGACGATGGCGCAGCGTGTCGCCAAGTCCAAGGCACCTGCGTTTTTCGTCGATGAAAACTGCCATCCGCAGAATATCAACGTGATCCGCACGCGGGCCGAACCGCTGGGGATCGAGGTGATCGTCCGTGACCCCGATACGCTGGATGCGACGGCGGTGTTCGGTGCGATTTTCCAGTATCCCGGAACCCACGGTCACGTGCGGGATTTCACAGCGCAAATGGCAGCCTTGCACGCGGAAAACGCGGTTGGCATCGTGACGGCCGACCCGCTGGCGCTGTGCCTGCTGAAAGAGCCCGGCGCGATGGGGGCAGATATCGCTGTCGGATCGACCCAGCGCTTTGGCGTGCCAGTCGGTTACGGCGGTCCGCATGCGGCCTACATGGCCACAAAACAGGCCTATGCACGCAGCATGCCGGGGCGGATTGTTGGCGTCAGCGTCGATGCCCATGGCAACCGCGCCTACCGTTTGTCGCTACAAACGCGCGAACAGCACATCCGCCGGGAAAAGGCGACTTCGAATGTCTGCACGGCACAGGCGCTGCTGGCGGTGATGGCGGGCTTCTACGCCGTGTTTCACGGGCCCGAGGGACTGAAAGCCATCGCGCAGCGCATTCACCGCAAGACGGTGCGCCTTGCCCGCGGGCTCGAGGACGCGGGCTTCAAGGTCGAGCCGGACGCGTTTTTCGACACCATCACGGTCGAGGTCGGTGCCCTGCAGCGCGGGGTTATGCAAGCGGCCGTCAACGAGGGCATCAACCTGCGTCGTGTGGGCAAGACCAAGGTCGGCATTGCAATGGATGAACGCTGCCGTCCGGCCACGATCCGGCAGGTCTGGCGTGCCTTTGGCATTCAGGATCGCGACACCGATCTGACGGCGGATTACCGGATGCCAGATGCGATGATCCGCCAGACCTCCTATCTGACCCATCCCGTGTTCCACATGAACCGGGCGGAAACGGAAATGATGCGCTACATGCGCCGTCTGGCCGACCGTGATCTGGCGCTGGACCGTGCGATGATCCCGCTGGGGTCCTGCACGATGAAACTGAACGCCGCAGCCGAGATGATGCCGATTTCCTGGCCCGAATTCGCGTTGCTGCATCCCTATTGTCCCAAAGATCAGGCACAGGGTTATACCCATATGATTGAGGACCTCAGCGCAAAGCTGTGCGACATTACCGGGTATGCCGCCATTTCGATGCAGCCGAATTCCGGCGCACAGGGTGAATACGCAGGCCTGCTGACCATCGCCCGCTGGCAAAAGGCGCGTGGCGAGGGTCATCGCAACGTCTGCCTGATTCCCGTGTCCGCGCATGGCACCAACCCCGCCAGTGCCCAGATGGTCGGCTGGAAGGTCGTCGTCGTCAAATCGGCGGACAACGGCGACATCGATCTGGATGATTTCCGGGCCAAGGCCGAATTGCACGCCGAAAACCTTGCGGGCTGCATGATCACCTATCCCAGCACCCACGGCGTGTTCGAGGAAACGGTGAAAGAGGTCTGTGACATCACCCATGCGCATGGTGGTCAGGTCTATATCGACGGTGCCAACATGAACGCCATGGTCGGCCTGTCCCGCCCCGGCGATCTGGGCGGCGATGTCAGTCACCTGAACCTGCACAAGACGTTCTGCATTCCCCACGGTGGCGGAGGCCCCGGCATGGGCCCCATCGGTGTGAAGGAGCACCTGATCGAACACCTGCCCGGCGATCCCAACACGGGCGAAGGCGCTGTGGCCGCTGCCGCCTATGGGTCGCCGTCGCTGCTGCCGATTTCCTGGGCCTATTGCCTGATGATGGGCGGCGCGGGTCTGACGCAGGCCACGCGGGTCGCGATCCTGAACGCCAACTATATGGCCGAACGGCTGTCAGGGGCGTTTGAAGTGCTCTACCGAGGTAAATCCGGGCGCGTGGCGCATGAGTGCATTCTGGACACCCGGCCCTTTGCCGAACACGGGATCACCGTCGACGATATCGCGAAACGTCTGGTCGACTGCGGGTTCCACGCCCCCACGATGAGCTGGCCCGTCACAGGCACGCTGATGATCGAACCCACGGAAAGCGAGACCAAGGCAGAACTGGACCGGTTCTGCGATGCGATGCTGGCGATCCGCGCGGAAATCGACATGGTCGCCAGCGGCGAGATGGACCCGGTCAACAATCCACTGAAAAACGCGCCCCATACGGTCGAGGATCTGGTCGGCGATTGGGACCGTCCCTACACCCGCGAACAGGGGTGTTTCCCACCCGGCGCATTCCGCGTCGACAAATACTGGCCACCCGTGAACCGGGTCGACAATGTCTATGGCGACCGGAATTTGTTGTGCACCTGTCCGCCACTCGAGGCCTACGCCGAAGCGGCCGAGTGACATCAACAAAAAGGGCCGCCCAATCCGGGCGGCCCTTTTGCTGTTCGTCTATCGCTTGGATCAGGCGTGCGCCTTGCCACCGATCAGCGCCTCATCGGGTTCGGCAGCACCGGTCATGTAGGCCACGGCGTCCGACATCGAATGATTTTTCGGATCAATGACGCACAGGCGCTTGCCCAGACGGTGAACGTGAACGCGGTCTGCAACTTCGAACACATGGGGCATGTTGTGGCTGATCAGGATGATCGGAATGCCACGCGACCGCACGTCCTGGATCAGGTCCAGCACGCGGCGGCTTTCCTTGACGCCCAATGCCGCCGTCGGTTCGTCAAGGATGATGACGCGGCTACCAAAGGCCGCGGCCCGCGCCACGGCGACACCCTGACGTTGACCACCGGACAATGTTTCGACCGCCTGATTGATGTTCTGGATCGTCATCAGGCCCAGTTCGGACAGTTTTTCGCGGGCGAATTTCGCCATTGCGGGTTTATCGAGCTGACGGAACACCTTGCCCATGATGCCGGGCTTGCGCAGTTCCCGCCCCATGAACAGGTTGTCGGTGATGGACAATGCGGGTGACATTGCCAACGTCTGGTAAACCGTTTCGATACCAGCCTCGCGGGCATCCAGCGGCGTCGCGAAATTCACGCGCTTGCCGTCCAGATGCACCTCACCCTCGTCCGGGACCACAGCACCGGACAGCGCCTTGATCAAGGTCGACTTGCCTGCACCGTTGTCACCGATCACGGCAAGGATTTCGCCCGGGTAGAGTTCGAAATCGCAGTGATCCAGGGCCGTGACGCGCCCGTAGCGTTTGACCAGATTGCGGCCAGTGAGAATGGGATCGGTCATGATGATACCTTTCTGATCCATTGGTCGATTGCGACGGCACCGATGATCAGCACGCCGATCAGCAGGTAGGTCCATTGGGCGTCAGCCCCCGCCATACGCAGGCCCATTTCGAACACGCCGACGATCAGCGCGCCCAGGAACATGCCCACGATACTGCCGCGACCGCCAAAGAGTGAGATGCCACCGATCACCACGGCCGTGATCGACTGGATGTTGCCCAGAACACCGGTCGAGGCCGAAGGCGTGATCGACCCGAACCGGCCCACCATGACCCAGGCGGCAATCGCGCAGAACAATCCGGCCAGTGCATAGACCTGAATGAGGATCATGTCGGTTTTCACACCCGCCAGACCGGCGGCGTCAGCGTCGTCACCAACGGCATAGACGTGGCGGCCCCAGGCCGTCGACCGCAGCACATAGGCCATGACAGCCACCAGCACGATCAGCAGAACGACAGCAAAGGTCACCCGTGCGTCAAAAATTTCGAAGGTATTGCCCCAGAACTGCATGATCGGGGCGGTTTCCTCGATGTCACGCGACCGGATCGTTTCGTTGCGCGAAAAAATGTAGTTGGTCGCAAGGAAAATCTGCCATGTCCCCAGCGTGGTGATAAAGGGCGGGATTTTCATCTTGGCCACAAGGAAGCCGTTGATCGACCCCATGACCGTGCCGGCGATCAACGCGATCATGACCGACAACTCGCCGGGCATGCCGTAGCGGAACGTCAGCTGTCCCATCAACACCGTGATCAGCACAGCCATCGCCCCAACCGACAGGTCGATGCCTGCGGTCAGGATGACAAGCGTTTGGGCGATGCCGAGCACGCCAACGATGCCAATCTGCTGAAAGATCGTTGACAGCGTGCTGACGCGCATGAAGTTCGAATTGATGATGCCGAAAACAATGACTGCAACGATCAGCACCACCAGTGGCACGATGGCCGGCGTCTGGTGCAAGATGTGCTGAAGGTGCCCCAGCGGACTGCGCTTTGGCGCTTCGAATTGCGCCAGCGTGTCGGCCTTGCCGCCGCGGGTTTTTTGCTCATAGTCCTGTGTCTGGGTCATTCCATGCTCTCCCCGTGATGAAAAACGGGCGGCACAGGGCCGCCCGCTTCAGGATGTCGGATTAGGGATTTAGCCCCAGCAACGATCTGTGCCTTCGGCAACGTCGATGCTGTCGACGCCGTCAACCGGCGCGCCAGTGACCAGGCTGACGCCCGTGTCAAAGAAATCCTTGCCTTCGGTCGGTGTCGGCACGGTGCCGTCTGCTGCGAATGCGGCAATCGCCTCGATACCCAGCGATGCCATGTCCAGCGGATACTGCTGGGCCGTTGCACCGATGACGCCGTCAGCGACGTTCTGCACGCCGGGGCAGCCGCCATCGACGGACACGATCAGCACGTCGTTTTCACGGCCGATGGCGCGCAGCGCCTCGTATGCACCAGCTGCGGCAGGTTCGTTGATGGTGTAGACCACGTTGATCTCCGGATCCTGCGCCAGCAGGTTTTCCATCGCGCGGCGACCGCCTTCTTCGTTGCCCTGCGTGACGTCGTTGCCGACGATGCGCGGATCGGTTTCATCGCCCCACATGTTGGGGTCCATGATGTCGATGCCAAAGCCCTGAAGGAAACCCTGGTCGCGCAGAACACCAACGGTCGGCTGGCTGACGTCGAGGTCGAGCATCGCGATCTTGGCGTTTGCAGCCTCGTCGCCCAGCGTGGCGGCAGCCCACTGGCCGATCAGTTCACCTGCAAGGAAGTTGTCGGTTGCGAATGTCGCGTGTGCGGCATCGGCGGGGTCCAGCGGCGTGTCCAGTGCGATGACCAGAATGCCGGCTTCTTTGGCCTGCTCCAGCACGGGCACGATGGCCGAAGTGTTGGACGCCGTGATCAGGATACCGGATGCGCCGTCGGCGATGCAGGTTTCGACAGCAGCGACCTGCGTTTCGTTGTCGCCGTCGACCTTGCCCGCAAAGGTCATCAGGTTGATGCCCAGTTCTTCGGCTTTGGCCGTCGCACCTTCGCGCATTTTAACGAAGAACGGGTTCGTGTCCGTCTTGGTGATCAGGCATGCGGTTGTTTCAGCATGCGCTGCTGCATAGGCGACGCTGGTGGTCGACAGCAGTGCAAGCGCAGTTCCAGTAAGCAGTTTTTTCATCTTCCCCTCCCAAGGAATGAGGCTACCTTGCCTTTGATGCGAACCGGATGATCCGCACCACTGTCACCACTCAAGAGCATGGTTGACGATTCGTCAACACGAATAAATCAACTTGATTTACTAATTTTACTGCTCAATACCTTCAGGTGGGGGAATTATTATGACTCATGAAGATTCACGCGTTCAGACGACCGGGCGCAACCAAAGCGCCTTGCGCGATCACAATGAGCGACTGATCCTCACCAAGCTGTCACGACAGGGGCCCATGCCGGGCAGTGAAATATCGCGCGTCACCGCCCTGTCACCACAGACGGTTTCCGTAATCCTGCGCGAACTGGAACAAGACGGCATGCTGACGCGCGGGACACCGATGCGCGGCCGGGTGGGCAAACCGTCGATCCCGATGGAATTGTCCAAGAACGGTGCCTATTCGATCGGGGTCAAGATCGGACGCCGCAGTGCGACTGTCGTGCTGACCAACATTCTGGGCGAAGTTCTGTTGAACCGTAGCGTGCGCTATGACTACCCCATACCGGGGCCGATCATGAAATTCCTGAACGAAGCGCTGACGCAGATCCGGACACAACTGGGATCGCGCGACTGGGACCGCATTGCAGGGATCGGTATTGCGAAACCCTATGAAATATGGGCCTGGCATGACACGATCGGTGCCCCGCAACGTGATCTGGATCTCTGGCGCGATTTCGATTTCGCCGACAGTCTGGGTCAGATCTGCGACCTCGATGTCTTTGTCGAAAACGACGCGACCGCCGCCAGTCAGGCGGAACATCTGTATGGTGCTGGCCGCGCTTGGTCGCATTACGCCTATTTCTTTGTCGGCACCTTTATCGGCGGTGGCGTGGTGCTGAATGATGCGGTTTTCGAAGGCCCCTTTGTCAACGCCGGTGCGTTCGGATCGCTGCCCGTCAGGACCGCGACCGGCGAGACCCGGCAGCTGATCGATACAGCCTCACTCTATTTGCTGGAAGATCGGATTCGCGCCACGGGCAGCGACCCTTCGGCCATCTGGCAAGACCAGTCGGACTGGTCACAGTTCGGACCCATCATCGAGGACTGGATCGCACAGACCGGCACGCAGCTGGCATTCGCCGCGCTCAGCGTGTGTTCCGTCATCGATTTCGAAGCCATCGTGATCGACGGGTCCATGCCCGGTCGCGTGCGCGAAGGACTGGTGGCGCGGGCGCGGCAGGAACTGGAAACGCTCGACACGCGGGGCCTGCACGTCCCGCAGGTCGTTGCAGGTGCCATCGGACCGCAAGCCCGCGAAATGGGGGCGGCCGCGATACCGATCCATGCCAAACACTTTCTGGCGTTGCATGCGGGCGATGTGGCCTGACGGTCAGGCCGTGTCTGCCTTGAGGATGGCCGCCTCGCTTTGGGTCAGTAATCGCCGGGCCGCATCCCCGTAAAGCGCGGTATCGACCGCAAGGTCCGGCAGGCGGTCGAACAGCCGGTCCCTGTCGCCATCATCCATTGCCCCCATCGGAGTGTTGTCAGGATGAAAGCTCTCGGTTGCGACACCATTGGCAAAAACGATTTCGTGACGGGGCAGCAGCATGTGGATGTATGTCACCGCACGGTGCCCGTGTTCGCGCATGATCGTCCGATCGTTGATCAGGTCCCGCGCCGCGACGAGCACCTCGTCACTGTTGAACAGTGCACGCGCCTGCGGGCCACGCAGTACCATCCGGTGATCGGGGGACACCAGTAGCCCCTCGTCCGGGACCTCTCGGTCCAGCGACCCGGCCTTTAACCTGACGGGTGCGAGATCGGGGACCGCCCTGATCCGCGCACCGCTGACCCGCCGTGACGCCAGCCAAAGGATTTCCGCCGGTCCATTATCCTGGGTCTGCACCACATCGCCTTCGGACAATGACGCGACATCGCGCGGGCCATGGGGTGTGCGGATCATGGTTCCGGGGGTAAAGCAGATGACCCCGCGCGGCACGCTCTGCACTTCGGCGCGCAGGCGCGCATCGACGCCGTGGCGCACGATCCACAGCTCGGTCTGGCGCGGCGGAATATCGTCCAGGAACATGACCAGCGGCTTGCGCCCTGCCCCGCGCGGGATCAGCGTGATTTCCCAGACCTTGTAGCCGTCCGTTACCGTCATCGACGTCTTGAACAGCGGATCGCGCAAGATCGGAATGTCTGCCGCGGGCGTAACCTCTGCTGCATCCAGTAGGCGCCGCACCGTGGGTGCAGCACGCTTGCGCAAATCTGCCTGTTCCTCTGATCGTCCCAATGGCAGAACGGCGCTGGGGCCGTCCACACGCACCGGCACACCGGTCCACGACCAGATCGCACCAACACGCACATGATCAACCGGCGGCGAATGCAGCCCGTCAAGTTCCATTTGCGACCAGGGAATGACAAACGTGCCACGAAAGCCCGTTTTCATACCTGTTACCTTGCCTCAATCGGCCGCATCGTTGATCGCGCGGTCCTGATACAGGTCAGGTTAGCCGCCACGCACTTGTCGATCAAGTGGGCGGTGCGGCACTGTGGCAATCTGGTATCAGAAGGAAAAGTTGAGCCTGACAGACCCCACGACCTGCCCCTCGGGCTGTTCGTCGAATTCGCGCGACAGATAGGTTGCCCCATAGAACAGCGACAGACCCGGGTGCGGCTGCCAGTTGACGCCCGCGCGGGCACGGGACCGCGTGTCACTGGCGTGGTACCCCTCGTCCTCGGGCAGGAAATTGCTGCCGGCAACGCTGGCGATGTCACCACCCAGCACAAAACCGACTCCGGACCCCGTTCCCATGGCCCCGGGATACAGCTGTCCCGTAACGACGTCCCGCACCAGCAGATCGTCCTGACCCACGCGCCCGACAATCAGATCGGCACCGATGCGGGCAATATCCTCGGTCCCCAGTTTGGCCTCGACGAAAGGCCGGATCGTCGCCTGATCCCCCAATTGGTAGGTCCGCCGCAATTCGCCAGTGACGTCCAGAAAGACATCATCGTCGAGTTGCGGATCGTTCAGCGGCACCTGAAGCCCAAAGGTGTCGTGATAGAATTCCTGAAAATCGTCCATGCCTGTCTGCGGCCCGACAAGGACCACATCGGCCCCCACACTGGCATCGGTCCCTGACAGGTCGAAATGCGTATGCGCCCCGGCGGACAGCAGACCGACGTAGGGCCTGCCGCGCGTGCCGCTGTCAGGCGCAATGATTTCCGCCCGCAACCGGTATTCCAGCACATCACCAAAGGGTTGCAGCGCCCCATCATGCGGCCGCGGCGCACGCAGATGGCTGTAGACATAGGACCCTGTGCGCCAGCGGTCACTGCCGTCGCCGATCACGTCGTTCGTGAACAACCGCCCGTTTCCAATACCCTGCCGGTCCTGCAAAAGGTCCTGTGACAAGGCTGGCGTCGCACAAGTCAGTGCGGACAGGATCAAGGCGTGCAGGGTGTAATTCATGGTGTCGCTTCTGCAGGGAGGATCGTTACGTGATAGAAGTGCGAACCGAGTCGCACTAGCAGCGGATTCAGGTTCTGCCGCCCTATGGCGGCGCAGCAACACAGTGGCGCACCCGGAATTGTGCTTTACCATCCTCAGTTTCGCTCCACATATTTAACGAATGATGAAGACGTCGCTGTCTATCACGGCGCAGATCAGTATTGTTAGCGCTGACACCAACTTCGGAGGTTCTTCATGCCGGCCACAAAAACCCCATCCGCGACAACGCTTGTCGACTACAATGCCGCCCGTGACATTGTTTGGGGTCAATGCCGGTCTCCCTTCGATGCCCTTGGCCTGCAACAGCGTGACGGTGGCTGGCTGCTTACGGTTTTCGTGCCCGGTGCCGAATCGGTCACCTGCGTCACGGCAGACAAACGCATCGCGCTGGACCGGTTGGACGACCATCCCGGCCTGTTCATAACGGCCTTTGCCAAACCGCCCGAAACCTACAGCCTCGAGGCGATGGCGGACGGCTATACGTGGTCCTTTGATGATCCCTACCGCTTTGGTCCGGTGCTGACCGACGAAGATATCTATTTTCTTGGCGAAGGCAGCTACAAGCGTTTGTGGAAGGCACTGGGTGCCCACGTCATGACGCACGAAGGCACCGACGGCACGCATTTTGCTGTCTGGGCCCCGAATGCGCGGCGTGTTTCCGTTGTCGGCAATTTCAATGTCTGGGACGGGCGCCGTTTGCCGATGCGCCCCATCGGTGCATCCGGGGTCTGGGAACTGTTTGTGCCGGGGATCGGCACGGGCGAAATCTACAAATACGAAATCATCGGGCCGAACGGCGAACATCTGCCCCTCAAGGCGGATCCGTTCGGCTACGGGTCCGAACATCCACCGGCGACCGGGTCCGTGGTGCGTGATATCCGCGATCCCGCATGGTCCGACGCCGACTGGATGAAGACCCGCGCCGATCTGCAACACATCGACGCGCCAATTTCGATCTACGAGGTCAACCTCGCCAGTTGGAAACGCGCGCCTGGCAACCGCCCGCTGTCCTATCTGGAACTGGCCGAGGATCTGGTCGACTACGCCGTCTGGATGGGGTTCACCCACATCGAGCTGATGCCGATCAGCGAACATCCCTTTGACGGCAGCTGGGGCTATCAGCCCGTCGGACTGTATGCGCCAACGATCCGCCACGGCACACCCGATGAATTCCGCGCATTAATCAACGCAGCCCACCGCAAGGGGCTGGGTGTCCTGCTGGACTGGGTGCCCGGGCATTTCCCGATTGATGCGCACGGACTGAGCGAATTCGACGGCACGCACCTGTATGAACATGCCGACCCGCGCGAGGGATTCCATCAGGACTGGAATACACTGATCCCGAATTTCGGCCGCACCGAGGTCGCGAACCACTATCGGTCAAACGCACTTTACTGGCTGGAAGAATACCATCTGGACGGGCTGCGCGTAGATGCCGTCGCTTCCATGCTCTATCGTGACTACAGCCGCAAACATGACGAATGGGTCCCGAACAAGGACGGCGGGCGCGAAAATTACGAGGCCATCGCGCTGCTGCAAACCACCAACACCCTGGCCTATGGCGAGGTGCCCGGCATCATGACCGTGGCCGAGGAAAGCACGGCCTTTCCCGGTGTGTCGCGGCCCGTCGAATACGGCGGCCTGGGTTTCGGGTTCAAATGGAACATGGGCTGGATGAACGACAGCCTGCGTTACATGGAAAAAGACCCCATTCATCGCCGCCACCACCATCACGAGATGACATTCAGCCTGCACTACGCATTCGGTGAAAACTACGTGCTTCCCATCAGCCACGACGAGGTGGTGCACGGCAAGGGTTCCATGCTGACCAAGATGCCCGGCAATGCGTGGGAAAAATTCGCGAACCTGCGGGCCTACTACGGGTTCATGTGGACCCACCCGGGCAAGAAGCTGCTGTTCATGGGGCAAGAGTTTGCGCAATCCAAGGAATGGAACCACAACCAAAGCCTTGATTGGCACGAATGCGATGATGGCCGCCACAAGGGCGTGCAGATGTGGGTGCGCGACCTGAACACGCTGTATCGCGCGACCCCTGCGCTGCACGTCAACGATGTCCGCCCGTCCGGTTTCCAATGGCTCGAGGCGAACGATGCCGATGCCTCGGTATTTGCATTCGTGCGCATTGGCGGCGTGGATGATCCAAAGGTCGTAGTCGTCATGAACATGACCCCGATCGAACGGACCGGCTATCGCATCGGTCTGCCCGCCAAGGGCCGCTGGCGCGAGGCGCTGAATTCCGACGCCGAAGCTTACGGTGGCGGCGGGCGCGGCAACATGGGAGGTGTTGACGCAGAAACCCGTGCCTGGATGGGGCAGGATCATTCCGCCGAGGTCACGATCCCGCCGCTGTCCACCGTCATTTTTGTCCAGGACAACTGAATACCATCCGCCACCAGGGAGTGAGACCAATGAAACCCAAGGCCAATCCAAGACTGTCGAACAAGGCGCTGGCATTCGTGCTGGCCGGCGGGCGTGGCAGCCGCCTCAAGGAACTGACCGACAACCGCGCCAAACCGGCGGTCTATTTCGGCGGCAAGACCCGGATCGTCGACTTTGCCCTGTCCAACGCGCTGAATTCCGGCATGCGCAAGATGGCGATCGCCACCCAGTATAAGGCGCACAGCCTGATCCGGCATTGCCAGCGGGGCTGGAACTTTCTGCGGGCGGAACGCAACGAATTCCTTGATATCCTGCCTGCGTCGCAGCGGATGGACGAAGCTAAATGGTACGTCGGCACGGCCGATGCCGTCACCCAGAACATCGACATCATCGACAGCTACGGCGTTGAATACATTGTCATCCTGGCAGGCGACCACATCTACAAGATGGATTACGAGGTCATGCTGCAACAGCATGTCGACACCAAGGCGGATGTGACGATCGGCTGCCTGACCGTCCCCCGGATGGAGGCGACTGCGCTGGGTGTGATGCATGTGAACGATCAGATGCAGATCACCGATTTCCTCGAAAAGCCGGCTGATCCGCCCGCCATTCCCGGCGATCCCGACCACGCGCTGGGGTCAATGGGTATCTACATCTTTGACTGGCAGTTCCTGCGGACCTTGCTGCTCGAGGATATGCACGACGACAACAGCAGCCACGATTTCGGCCACGACATCATCCCCCATATCGTCAAGAACGGCAAAGCCATGGCGCACCGTTTTCAGGACAGCTGCATCATGTCGGGTCTGGAAACCGAACCCTACTGGCGCGACGTGGGCACCGTGGATGCGTTCTGGCAGGCCAACATCGACCTGACGCTGTTCACCCCGCCGCTGGACCTCTATGACAACGAATGGCCGATCTGGACCTACGCGGAAAGCGTGCCACCTGCAAAGTTCATCCACAACGAGGATGGCCGTCGCGGGACGGCGGTGTCGTCGATGGTGTCTGGCAACTGCATCATCTCCGGGTCCGAAGTGACTGAATCGCTGCTGTTCACAGGTGTGCGAACACATTCCTATGCCTCGCTGAACCGGGTTGTGGCGCTGCCGCATGTGGACGTGGGCCGCAAGGCAGAGCTACGCAACTGCGTGATCGACCGCGGTGTGCAGATCCCCGAAGGCATGGTGATCGGCATCGATTCCGAACAGGATCGTGAAAACGGTTTCCGCGTCACTGACAAAGGCGTCGTGCTGGTCACCAAGGCCATGATCGACGCCTATCTCGCGCGGTCCTGATCCCATGGGTGGTCGGGTCTTATCGGTCACGTCGGAATGCGTTCCCCTGATCAAGACAGGGGGCCTGGCAGACGTGGCCGGTGCCCTGCCCTCAGCACTCGCACCGCTGGGCTGGGACATGCGCACGTTGTTGCCAGCCTACCCCGGATTGATCGACCAGCTGGGTGCCGTGACCGAGGTCTGGGCTGACAGCGATCTGTTCGGCGGTCCGGCCTGCGTGTTGCTGGGCCAGATCGGCGGGGCTGCGATCATGTTGCTGGATGCGCCGCATCTGTTTGCGCGCGACGGCGGGCCCTATGGCAACCCGCACGATTTCGGCGACAATCCGCAGCGGTTCGCCGCGCTGTCGTGGGTTGCCGCCCAGATCTCGGCGACTGGGACGACCGATGGTTGGACACCTGATATCGTGCATTGCCACGACTGGCAGGCGGGTTTTGCACCGGCCTACATGGATCTTTGCGTGGACACGAAGGCCAAATCGGTCGTCACGATCCACAACATCGCTTTTCGCGGCGAGGCACCGGGCGCGGCCCTGGGGTCGTTGCGCCTGCCGATCGAAGCGTTCCACAGCGACAGCCTGGAATACTGGGGCAACCTGTCCAGCCTCAAGGCCGGGCTGGCCCATGCCGACGCGATCACCACCGTCAGCCCCACCTACGCCGACGAACTGATGCGCCATGAATTCGGGTTCGGGCTGGAAGGTCTGCTGCAATACCGTGCCGCCGATTTCCACGGCATCCTGAACGGCGTCGACGAAACTGTCTGGGATCCCCAGACAGACCCCCACATTTCCAAGACCTATGGCAAGGCGTCGCTGGCCAGGAAACAGCACAATCGGACGGCCTTGATGGCAGAATTCGGACTGGCGAGCTGTGACGGCCCGCTGGCCGTCGTTGTCAGTCGTCTGACCGACCAAAAAGGCATGGACCTGCTGGTCGCCGCCATCCCTGATTTCATCGCCGGCGGTGGCTGTCTGGCGGTGCTGGGATCAGGCGACCCGCAGATCGAAAACGACCTCAAGTCGCTGGCCAAGGCGCATCCTGGCCGGATCGGCCTGCGCATCGGCTATGACGAAGCCCTGTCGCACCGCATGTTCGCAGGCGGCGACGCGGTTCTCGTGCCGTCGCGGTTCGAACCATGTGGCCTGACCCAGCTATATGGTTTGCGCTATGGCTGCGTACCGGTCGTCGCCCTGACGGGTGGGCTGGCCGATACTGTCATCAATGCAACACCGATGGCCCTGCAGGACAAGGCAGCGACCGGCCTGCAATTCCATCCCATCGACGCGCTGGCATTCGGTCAGGCCCTGATGCGCCTCATTGCCTTATACTCGGACAAGAAAACGTGGACAGGTTTGCAAAAAAAGGGCATGTCGCAGGCGCTAGGTTGGCAGACCTCTGCGTCCGCCTACGCTGACTTGTACGAAGGCCTAACCGTTTGAATGCCCAACTTAACCAGTCTGTCCCGACGAAACTGCGCGACCACCCACTGACGGCGGGCAAACCCTTTCCGCTGGGGGCGACATTCGACGGGGCGGGCGTGAATTTCGCCGTCTTTTCCGAACATGCCGAACGCATCGACCTGTGCCTGTTCAGCGATGACGGGCGCAAGGAACGCGCGCGCCTGCCGCTGTTGGAACGCGACGGCGATGTCTGGCACGTTCATGTCGCGGGCCTGACACCGGGTGCGAAATACGGGTTTCGGGTGCACGGGCCCTATGCCCCCGAAGAAGGGCACAGGTTCAATTACAACAAACTGCTGATCGATCCCTATGCCAAACGCCTGTTCGGCAAACTGAAATGGTCCGACGCGCTGATGGGCTACCGTGTCGGCAGTCCGCGTAGCGATCTCAGCTTTGACTCGCGTGACAGCGCCTTTGCAGCGCAGCGCAGCGTCGTGGTGGACCCGTCGTTCAACTGGGGCCGCGACCTGCCCCCCGAAATCGCCGCAACCGATACCGTCCTCTACGAGGCCCATGTCAAAGGCATGACCGCCCGCATGCCGGGCGTCGCGTCGGCCATGCGCGGCAAGTTTCTGGGCATGGCGTCCCAGCCCGTGCTGGATCACCTCAATAAGATCGGCGTGACCACCGTCCAGCTGATGCCGTCACAGGCCTATGTCGACGACCATTTTCTCGTGCGGCAGGGACTGCGCAACTACTGGGGCTACAACAGCATCGGATTTTTCGCGCCGGAACCGCGCTACATGACCGAGGAAGGTGTCTGGGAATTTCAGACCATGGTCCGGCGGTTCCACAAGGCCGGCATCGAAGTCATCATGGACGTGGTTTACAACCACACCGCCGAAGGCAACGAAATGGGTCCGACCCTGTCGTTCCGTGGTTTCGACAACAAATCCTACTACCGATTGACCGACGACGGTCGGGGCTACGTGAACGATACAGGCGTCGGGAACACGCTGCGGACCGAACACCCGATGGTGCTGCGCATGATTATGGATTCCATGCGCTATTGGGTCGAAACGATGCACGTGGACGGGTTCCGGTTCGACCTCGGCACCGCACTTGCCCGCGAAAAGGACGGTTTCGACCGCGAGGGCGGGTTCCTGGATGCGTTGCGACAGGACCCGGTGCTGAGCCGCGTGAAACTGGTGACCGAACCCTGGGACCTGGGGCCTGGCGGCTATCAGCTGGGCGCGTTTCCGCACCCTTTCATGGAATTCAACGACAAATTCCGCGACGGCGTGCGCAAATACTGGCGCGGCGATGCGGGCCTGACCGCCAATCTGGCCAAAAGGGTCGCCGGCAGTGCCCGCCAGTTCGATCATTCAGGCCGCAAAGCCACTGCCTCGATCAACTTTGTGACCGTGCATGACGGCATGGTTCTAGATGATCTGGTGTCCTACAACGTCAAGCACAACGCCGCCAACGGCGAGGACAATCGCGACGGCAAGGACGACAATTATTCCGATAACATGGGTGTCGAAGGTCCGACGGATGATCCCGCGATCCGGTCCGCCCGTGCCCAGCGCAAGCGCAACCTGCTGGCCACCGTGTTTCTGTCGCAGGGCACGCCGTTCCTGCTGGGCGGGGACGAGATCGGCAACAGCCAGTGGGGCAACAACAACACCTTTGCACAGGACAACGACACGGGCTGGCTGAACTGGGACCGTCTGGATCAAAAGCTGCTGGATTATGTCGCGCGGCTGTCCCGCTTGCGTCGCGACCACCCGGTGTTGCGGCAGACGCGGTTCCTGCATTCTCGCCCACGTCGAGAGGACGGCATGCCCGATCTGTTCTGGCGCAAACCTGACGGCACCCCGCCCACACAAGAAGACTGGGACGATCCACGCTGGCGCGCCTTGTCTGTCGAAATGCGCACGGCCTCTGACACCCCCGACTATGCGGCATCGCATGATGTGGTGTTCATCACCTTCAACGCGGGTCCGGCCATCGACATCACCCTGCCGGATTGCAGCACGGACAGCCCCTGGGAACTGATCCTGGATACAGCCAACCCAGAGGACGGCACACAGTGCATCGCCACACAAACCTTCCGTGTTGCAGCGGATTCGGTCTGTGTCTTTGCTCGGACGACGGATTGATCTAGCTTCCTGTGTAACAGGAGGACCCCATGAACACCGTTGCAACGACACCCATCGACGGGCAAAAGCCCGGAACCTCTGGCCTGCGCAAGAAAACCCGCGTTTTCATGCAGCCGCATTTCCTTGAAAACTTTGTCCAGAGCATTTTCGACGGGATCGGGGGTGCCAGGGGCAAAACCTTTGTGCTGGGTGGCGACGGGCGTTTTTTCAATAAACGCGCCGCACAGGTGATCCTGCGCATGGCGGCCGCCAATGGTGCCACCCATGTGATCGTTGGCCGCGATGCGCTGCTGTCGACCCCAGCGGCCAGCCATCTGATCCGCCTGAACAAGACCGATGGCGGCATCATCATGTCCGCCAGCCACAACCCCGGCGGCGAGGACGAGGATTTTGGCGTCAAGTTCAACATGGCCAACGGCGGCCCGGCCCCGGAATACGTCACCAACGCAATGTTCGAACGCACCCGGACCATTCAGGAATACCACATCGTCGAGGCACAGAACGTGGACCTGAGCACGGTGGGTGACACGGAACTGGCGGGGATGAAAATCACCGTCGTCGATCCCGTCGCGGATTACGCCGCGCTGATGGAAACCCTGTTCGATTTCGATGCGATCCGCGCGATGTTTGCCGGTGGGTTCCGCATCCAGTTCGACGCCATGTGCGCGATCACCGGCCCCTATGGCCAAGAGATCCTGGAGAACCGTCTGGGGGCCGCACCGGGCAGCGTCGTGCATGGCACCCCCTTGCCCGATTTCGGCGGCATGCATCCGGACCCCAACCCCACCTGGGCGCACGAATTGATGGACACGATGAACGGCCCCGACGCGCCCGATTTCGGGGCCGCCAGCGACGGCGACGGCGACCGCAACATGGTTGTTGGCCCCAACATCTACGTCAGCCCATCCGACAGCCTGGCGGTTCTGGCGGCCAACGCGCATCTGGCCAAGGGCTATGCCGCGGGTCTCAAGGGGGTCGCGCGGTCCATGCCGACCTCTGCCGCCGTGGACCGTGTCGCAGAAAAAATGGGGTTGGCCTGCTTTGAAACCCCGACGGGCTGGAAATTCTTTGGCAACCTGATGGATGATGGCCGGGTGTCGCTGTGTGGCGAGGAATCGTTTGGCACCGGGTCCGACCATGTGCGCGAGAAGGATGGTCTATGGGCGATCCTGATGTGGCTCAACATACTGGCGAAACGCCAGATGAGCGTTGCCGAAATCATGCGCGACCACTGGCAGAGCTACGGGCGCAACTACTATTCCCGCCACGATTACGAGGCCGTGGACAGCGACATCGCCAACACGATGATGGACGATCTGCGCAGCAAGTTGGACGGTCTGGTCGGCCAGACCATTCAGGGTCACCGCGTCAGCGAGGCCGACGATTATGCCTATCACGATCCGGTAGATGGATCGGTCAGCGCACAGCAGGGTATCCGTGTCCTGTTCGACGGTGGCGCGCGTTTCGTGATCCGGTTGTCAGGCACCGGCACATCCGGGGCCACGATCCGGCTGTATCTGGAATCGCTGGAAACCGATCCTGCGAATTTCGATCAGGACCCGCAGGACGCATTGCGCTGGATCATCCTGGCGGCCGAGGACATCGCCGGAATCCGCGCGCGCACCGGCAAATCTGGACCAGATGTCACGACCTGACCAAGGCTAACCTTCGAACCGCTTGCGATAGGCGCGCGGGGTGCAGCCGATCCCCTTGCGGAACGCCCGGGCAAAATGTGTGGGGTCCGAAAACCCCAGGTCATAGGCGATGACGGTGATCGGCTGGCGCGTATAGGCCAGCCGTTTGCACGCCAGTTCCAGCCGGTAGGCCATCACAGCCCCCATGACGGACATCTGGGCGCGGGCGCGCACGACCCTGTTGAGACTGGAGGCCGACGCGCCCAAACTGCGGGCGTAATCGCCGACACTCCACCCTTGGGTAGCGTGATTGCGCAAGGCTACCTCGAAACGCGTGAACAGGTCCGCGGTGTTGCCCGCTGCTGGTGTTGCTTCGGCGCATTCCCAGATCAGTGCCGCGGCGAGGGCGCGCAAACTGGGATCACGGGGACCATCCGCGTCCGCGTGCCGGTCCTGCAGGATCGCAATCAGCCCCGTGATCCGCGCGGTCGCCGCACGTTGCTGGACGCGGTCCACCTGCAAGGCGCTGTCGTCCAGTAGCGTCGTAGGAATGGACACGACGACCCCGACGGTCCCGGCAGCAAAGGTAAAGCCGTGCACGGCATTCGGCGGCAGCACGATCACGACCGGTGGCGTCAGCGTTTCCGATCCATGCGCCAGATGCAGTGTTGCCTCCCCTTGCTGGACGTAGAGCACCTGCAAAAGACCGGGATGCCGGTGGCTGGCAATGCGCCAACCATGCTGCGCGGCGCGGTCCACGATGGCCTCGACATGCAGAACGTCAGGAAAAATCGCACGTTCGCCAAACAGTGCGTAGTCCGGCAGTTTGATTGCATTGGTCAAGTATAAGCCCCGATTCTGCCAGATATGGCCTATGTCTGAATGTATTGTGCCAGCCAGTCAGGGGAGGTGTCTATCATGCGCACGCAGGTTTGTATCATTGGTGGCGGGCCGTCCGGTCTGCTGTTGTCGCAACTGCTGGACCGGGCCGGGATCGATACGGTCGTGCTGGAACGCCGCAGCCGTGACTATGTGCTGTCACGCATCCGCGCCGGCGTGCTGGAATCCGGCACCGTTGGCATGTTGGAAAAGGCCGGGATCGCCACCCGCGCCCACGCTGAAGGGTTACCCCACACCGGCACTTACCTTGCCGTGCAGAATACCGGATTTCGCATCGATTTCGACGCGCTGATCGGCAAACAGGTGCTGGTCTATGGCCAGACCGAAGTGACCCGCGACCTCTATGATGCCCGCGAAAAGGCGGATGGAATCGTGGTGCATGAGCTCGACGGGGTCGAATTGCATGATCTTGATACCGACGCGCCCCACGTCACCTACGTCAAGGACGGCACGACACACCGGATCGATTGCGACTATGTTGCGGGATGCGACGGGTTTCACGGACCTTCGCGGCAGGCCATTCCAAAGGATGTTCTGACCGAATATGAACGGGTCTATCCCTTTGGCTGGCTGGGCGTCATGGCCGATCTGCCCC
Source organism: Loktanella gaetbuli (assembly GCF_020531945.1). Classification (NCBI taxonomy): domain Bacteria; kingdom Pseudomonadati; phylum Pseudomonadota; class Alphaproteobacteria; order Rhodobacterales; family Roseobacteraceae; genus Loktanella; species Loktanella gaetbuli. The sequence continues at coordinate 12,307 of NZ_JAJATZ010000012.1, read as the reverse complement.
CTGTCAGCCACGAACTGATCTATGCCAACCATCCGCGTGGCTTTGCGCTGGCCTCGATGCGCAGCCCGACGCGCAGCCGCTACTATATTCAGGCACCGGTCGATGATCCCTTGGACAAATGGACCGACGATGCGTTCTGGGATGAATTCCGCAGGCGACTGCCGCACGATTCCGCCGAGGCGCTTATTACTGGGCCGACCATCGAAAAATCCATCGCGCCGCTGCGGTCCTATGTGGCTGACCCGATGAAATGGGGGCGTCTGTTTCTGGTGGGGGACGCAGCCCATATTGTGCCGCCCACGGGGGCCAAGGGTCTGAATCTGGCCGTTTCCGACGTGCACTATCTGTTCGAGGCGCTGACCAGTCACTACCGGGACGGCGATGACCACGGGATCGAGACCTATTCCCAGACCGCGCTCAAACGGGTGTGGAACGCGATCCGGTTCAGCTGGTGGTTCACGACGACCATGCACCGTTTTCCCGGGCAGGAACCCTTTGACCAGGCGATCCAGGACAGCGAATTGCGCAACCTGCAAACTTCGGTCAATGCGCAAACCGTGTTTTCCGAGAACTATGTCGGGATGCCTTATTAACCTCTGAATTGCCCGTATCGGATCACACTGTCGCCCCAGTCACCGACCAGACATATCCTCAGCCGCCGACAGAATGAGGATTGCGCAATGACACAGACGACAGTGAACCCCGTTTACATGGGTCGGATGCAGCAACGCTTTATCCAGAACTACTACGCGCGACACGATGCCCTCGAAGTGCTGTTCGAGGCCAAGGCCTACCGTGACGCGCTGGCGATCCTGTCCGACGTTCACGGCTCTGCCGAGGCGCTGGGGCTGACGGCATTGGGCCAGGCAGCCGCACTGGTGCGTGATTTTCTGACCACCGAACTGAACACGGCCGAACCCTCGGACCGGCTGATGCACACGGCGCTGAACGCCTACCTCGATGTGTCGATGGAATTCTGCAACCCGACCGAACGGTTCCTCGCGACAGCCTAAGGGTCGGATACAAGCCGCTGGTAGAGGTGCCACGACGCGTGCCCCAGAATGGGCATCGTCACGAACAGGCCCAGAAAGACCGGCAGCGCCGACAGCAGGGTCACGACACCGATGAACGCGCCCCAGACCAGATAGGCCATCGGCTGTTCCAGAACGGCAGACAGCGACCGCAGCATCGCGGTTATGAAATCCACATCACGGTCCAGCAGCATCGGCATTGCGTGTACGCTCAACGCAAGGACAAGCCCGGAAAACATCGCCCCCACCACCGTGCCGACGGCGATCATGGTCAAACCCGAGGGCGTCAGAAAAACGGCGAGTGACGTCGAAATGTTCGTCATCGGCGCAAGTCCCAGAAACAGGGCAAAGATCATGTGCCCGATGAAAAACCAGAACAAGAAGATCACCACCACGATCGCGGCGAGCCACGGTATCTGACCGTTCCGGGCCGCCCAGATCAGGCTGGCAACCTGGCGCAGTCCGGGGCGCAGGTCGCGGCTGCGCTGTCTGCTGACCTCGTAAAATCCGACGGCAGCCAATGTGCCCACCATGGGAAACCCCAGCACCGCGAGCACCAGCCAGAACGTCTGTCCGGTCATTACCGTAACGGCCGCCATGCCCAGCCCGGCCAGGACAAAGACGCAGGCCAGGCAAAGGTCGATCCACAAGGCTGCCCGAAAGTCTCGGACGCCCAGCGCCAGACTGGCCGTGAAATCGGACCAGACGACCGGTCGGATGGTGGGCGGTGGCGTGGCATTCTGCGTCATGCGGGTCTGTCCCCTGCTGGTGCGATGACGAAAGACGGGATGTCATCGTGCCCCCGGTCAGACGGCGACGGAATGCGCGACCAGATCGGCGCGGAAACCGTCGATGTCGTGGGCGATGATGCGCACCAGCATCCGTGCCTCTGGCCGCAGCGTGACGACGTTGCAACGACGCTCCAGCACATCTGGAAACCGTTTCATAAGCCCGGCAATATAGGTTTCGATCTGCGACCATCTGTCGGGGAAACTGGCGTGCAGCCTTTGCAGATCGATCCTGAACCGACACATCAGGTCCTCGATCATCGTGGCGATCAAACGGTCCCTGGGCGTCAACGCGAAACCCTTGCTGCCTGCGAACCCCGTGTCCTCGATCCGCCCGTGATAGGCCGAGGTGGCAACCGCATTCTGCACATAGCCCTGCGCAAACCGCGAAATCGCAGAGGCACCGAACCCGATCAGCGTGGGGCTGGCATCATCGGTATAGCCCTGAAAATTGCGCCGCAGCACCCCTGCCGCATCGGCCGTCGCCAGCGAATCATCTGGCCGTGCAAAGTGGTCGATACCGATGGACTGGAATCCCATCTCTTCAAACCGGGTTCTGGCCTGTTCTGACAGCGACAGGCGCATCAATGGGTCCGGCAGATCAGCCGCACGGATCATCACCTGCCGCTTGGACATCCACGGCACATGAGCATAGCCATAGATCGCAAGTCTGTCAGGCTCCAGCGACAGAACACGGGTGATCGTTTCGCCAAATGTCACGGCGGTCTGGTGCGGCAAGCCGTACAGCAGGTCCAGGTTCAGGCTGGGCACACCGGCATCGCGCAACCAGTGGACCACATCGCGCGTCTGGGCAAAGGATTGCTGTCGCCCGATGGCCCCCTGCACCACCGGGTCAAAATCCTGCACCCCGATGCTTGCACGGTTCAACCCATGATCCGACAACACGGCCAGCAGATCGGGTGCTGCATCGGTCGGGTCGATCTCGACCGAAAACTCGAAATCGGCGGTAGGGGTGAATTCTCCGAACACCGCCGCCAGCAGCCGTTTCATCAGGTGCGGCGACAGGATCGTTGGCGTCCCGCCCCCCAGATGCAGCCGCGACATGCGCACGCCGCCCGGCAAGGCGGCAGCAACGGTCCCGATTTCCTTGACCAGCTGCGTGATATAGCCCGCAACCGGGTCCAGCGTCTTGGTGCCCTGGGTGCGGCAGGCGCAGAACCAGCACAATCGCCTGCAAAACGGAATGTGGATATAGACCGAGATTTCGCTGCCATCGGGCACGGCGGCCAGCCAGCCCCGCTGGGCCTGCAATCCCACATCAGTTTGAAAATGATTTGCCGGCGGATAGCTGGTGTAGCGCGGCACCTTGGCGTCGAACAAACCGTAACGGGTGAGTAGGTCTAGATTTTCCATGGTTGAATGTCATAGGGTGGTCACAGCCAAATTCTTTGATCCAGATCAACCTCATGCAAATCGCCCTGACCGCCGCGGTACGCTGCGCCGAATGCCCCATCCGTCATCGTGCCGTCTGCGCGCGTTGCGACGACGACGAGCTGTCGCTGCTGGAGGGCATGAAAACCTACAAGACGTTCAAGGCCGGGCAACCGATCCTGTGGCGCGGTGACGATCTGGTTTTTGTCGCCTCGGTTGTTCAGGGCGTCGCCGCATTGTCCAAGACGCTGGAGGACGGGCGCACACAGATGGTCGGCCTGCTCCTGCCGTCTGATTTCATCGGGCGCCCCGGCCGCGGACAGATCGATTTCGATGTAACCGCGACCACCGATGTGACCCTGTGCTGTTTTGATCGCAAGCCGTTTGAAAAACTGGTCGATGACACACCGCATGTGGCCCATCGCCTGATGGAACTCGCGCTGGACGAGCTGGATGCCGCACGGGACTGGATGTTGCTGCTGGGGCGCAAGACCGCACGTGAAAAAATTGCGACCTTTATCCAGATGTTCGTCCGGCGCACCCATACGGATGAACAGGCTGCGGGGCCCGACCAGTTCAACATGCCGATGACCCGTGACCAGATTGCCAATTACCTCGGCCTGACGCTGGAAACGGTCAGCCGCCAGTTCAACAGCCTGAAAAAAGAAGGCGTGATCTCTTTTGGTGATCGCAAGACGTTCACGGTCGTCGACATGGCGGCCCTGCACAATGCAACCGGCGACGATGCAGACGGCGGCATGATCGACTAAAGCTTTTTGCGGGTTTTGATCCAGATCAAGGAAACCCGCCACCACCTTGTCCATACCGACCTTGCGAAAACGAGCAGCTCTTGCGTGCTCGCATGATTGCAAGGGAACACAATGGACTACGTCAAACTTATCATACTTGCGTTGATCACGCTGATCGCCGCAATCGGCGCGAACTGGGCGCACGACCTAGCCTATCAGGTCCACGCCGTCCTGATCATGGTCATTGCCGCGGGCCTGTTCATCTGGATCTTGCGCCAGGCGGACGAGCCAAAACCCGCCGTCGATACCCACCGCTACGCCGATGGCGTCATCCGTGCGGGGGTCATCGCGACGGCCTTTTGGGGGATTGCCGGTTTTCTGGTCGGAACATTCATCGCGTTCCAGCTTGCCTTTCCGGCACTGAATTTTGACTGGGGCCAGCCCTTCACGAACTTTGGCCGCCTGCGTCCGCTGCACACCAGTGCGGTGATTTTCGCGTTCGGCGGCAACGCCCTGATCGCCACATCGTTCTACGTCGTGCAGCGCACCAGCGGCGCACGCCTGTGGGGCGGCAAGGCGCATTGGTTCGTTTTCTGGGGCTATCAGCTGTTCATCGTTCTGGCCGCAACCGGCTATCTGCTGGGGGCCACGCAATCCAAGGAATACGCAGAACCCGAATGGTACGTGGACATCTGGTTGACCCTCGTCTGGCTGACATACCTGGCCGTGTTCCTCGGCACGATCTTTCGCCGCAAGGAACGCCACATCTACGTGGCGAACTGGTTCTTTCTCGCCTTCATCATCACGGTCGCCATGCTGCATGTGGTGAACAACCTGTCCGTCCCGGTCAGCATCTGGGGCAGCAAATCCGTGCAGATCTTCAGTGGTGTGCAGGATGCGATGACCCAGTGGTGGTATGGCCACAACGCCGTCGGGTTCTTTTTGACGGCCGGTTTCCTGGGGATGATGTACTATTTTGTGCCAAAGCAGGCGAACCGCCCAATCTATAGCTACAAGCTGTCGATCATCCACTTCTGGGCGCTGATCTTTCTCTATATCTGGGCCGGCCCGCACCACCTGCACTATACGGCGCTTCCTGACTGGGCGTCGACGCTGGGCATGGTGTTCTCGATCGTTTTGTGGATGCCCAGCTGGGGCGGCATGATCAACGGCCTGATGACCCTGCAAGGGGCCTGGGACAAGCTGCGCACAGACCCGATCCTGCGGATGTTCGTCCTGAGCCTTGGGTTTTACGGGATGTCCACCTTCGAGGGTCCGATGATGTCGATCCGCGCGGTCAACAGCCTGTCGCACTACACCGACTGGACCATCGGCCACGTGCATTCCGGTGCGCTGGGCTGGAACGGCATGATCACCTTTGCCTGCATCTATTTCCTCACACCGCGCCTGTGGGGCCGCAAGGAAATGCATTCGATGTCCGCGATCAACTGGCACTTCTGGCTCGCGACGCTGGGAATCGTTCTCTACGCCGCATCCATGTGGATCTCTGGCATCATGGAAGGCCTGATGTGGCGCGAGGTCGACGACCAAGGGTTCCTGGTCAACAGCTTTGCCGACACGGTTTCCGCAAAATTCCCAATGTATGTGGTGCGTGGACTGGGCGGTGTGATGTTCCTCGCAGGGGCACTGATCATGTGCTGGAACATGTGGATGACCATCCGCGGGGCCGCACCGGCACGGGCCGCCCTGCCCCAAGCAACCCCAGCGGAATAAGGAAAAGAACATGGGAATCCTGGACAAACACGCCATCCTTGAACGCAGCCCGACGCTGCTGCTGGTCAGTTCGCTGCTTGTGGTCACCGTCGGCGGCATCGTGGAAATCGCACCGCTGTTCTGGCTGGAAAACACCATCGAAGAGGTCGAGGGGATGCGTCCCTATGCGCCGCTCGAACTGGCGGGCCGCGACATCTACATCCGCGAGGGATGCTATGTCTGCCACAGCCAGATGATCCGCCCGATGCGTGACGAGGTCGAACGCTACGGCCATTATTCGCTGGCCGCGGAATCGATGTACGACCACCCGTTCCAATGGGGGTCGAAGCGCACCGGACCGGACCTCGCCCGTGTCGGCGGGCGCTATTCGGATGACTGGCACGTGGCCCACCTGAAGGACCCGCAATCCGTCGTCCCCGAAAGCGTCATGCCCAAATACGCGTTCCTGTCGGAAACTGCGATCAGCGGTGAATACATCGAGGATTTGCTGCGTACCCACCGTTTCGTGGGCGTGCCCTATACCGACGACCAGATCGCCCATGCCAGCGCGGATTTCCGCGTGCAGGCCGATCCTGACGGTGACTGGGACGCGCTGGTCGAACGCTATCCCGGTGCGGTCGTGTCGAACTTTGACGGACAGTCCGCCCTGACCGAAATGGATGCGCTGATCGCGTATCTGCAAATGCTGGGCACATTGGTCGATTTTTCGACCTTCACCCCCGATGCCAGCCGATAGGAGGCCGCGATGGACACTTATTCTTTCTTGCGCGAACTGGCGGACAGCTGGGTGCTGCTGGCCATGTTTGCCTTTTTTGCAGGCGCGGCCGTCTGGGCCTTTTGGCCCGGCCTCAGCCACGCCCGCGAGGACGCCAGCATGATCCCCTTTCGCAACGATACGGCGGAAAAATCCTGCACCAATGATTGCGCAGCCTGCAAATGCGGCGACGAATGGAAGGACAAATTCAATGTCTGACGAACAGATCGACCATGAAACCGGCGTCGGGACGACCGGCCACGAATGGGACGGGATCAAGGAACTGAACAACCCGCTGCCGCGATGGTGGCTGTGGACGTTCTACGCCTGTATCGTCTGGGGGATCGGATATACGATCGCCTATCCCGCATGGCCGATGATTTCAGGTGCGACGTCAGGTGTTCTGGGTTTCGCCACCCGCACCGAGGTGGCGCAGGACATCGCAGCCCACGAGGCTGAAAACGCCGATCTGGTCGCCGCCCTGAATGCCGCTGACCTGACCGACCTGCCCCCGACGGACGACCTGCACCGCTATGCGGTCGCACGCGGCGGGGCCGTGTTCCGGGCCCAGTGCAGTCAGTGTCACGGACAGGGTGCGGCCGGCACGACCGGATTCCCCAACCTGCTGGACAACGACTGGCTGTGGGGAGGCGACCAAGAGGCGATCGCCTATTCCATCCGTCACGGTATCCGCAACGACACCGACTGGGATGCGCGCTATTCGCAGATGCCCGCCTATGGCGAGATATTCGATGACGGCGAAATTGCCGCGGTGGTCGAATACGTCACCAGCCTTGGCAACACCGATTTCGACGCATCGCTCGCGCAGGCAGGTGAAGGTCTGTTCATGGACAATTGCGCCGCTTGCCATGGCAACGACGCAGGCGGAAACCGCGATCTGGGTGCGCCCAACCTTGCGGATGCGATCTGGCTTTATGGTGGGGACCGCGCGGCACTGACCGAAACCGTCACCAACGCACGTTTCGGCGTCATGCCCGCCTGGGGCCAGCGCCTGAGCGAGGAAGACGTGCGCGCAGTTGCTGTCTACGTACATGCGCTGGGAGGCGGAGAGTAGGCAGAGCGCGGGCCACATCCCGGCCCGCAATCCCAAGGCGGCCCTGTTCGCAATACATGCCGCCTTGGGGCATTTGCAGATGGTGTTTGACACAGATCAAGGCACAGCCTGCACCGACATCCTAGACAGGTCTCGCGAACAGGAGACCCACGATGTCCGAAACACAATTATACGCCCCGCGCGAACCGATCTTTCCGCGCCGCGTCTCCGGCAGGTTCCGCCAACTGAAATGGTGGATCATGGCCGTGACGCTGGGCATCTACTACCTGACCCCCTGGATCAGATGGGATCGTGGCCCGAACATGCCCGATCAGGCGGTGCTGGTGGATATGGCGAACCGCCGGTTCTATCTTTTCTGGATCGAGATCTGGCCTCACGAGTTCTATTTCGTGGCAGGGCTGCTGATCATGGCCGGGTTGGGCCTTTTTCTGTTCACATCGGCGCTGGGCCGGGTCTGGTGCGGCTATACCTGCCCCCAGACCGTCTGGACCGATCTGTTCATCCTCGTGGAACGCTGGATCGAGGGCGACCGCAACGCGCGCGTCCGCCTGCACCGGGCCAGGTGGGATCTGCACAAATGGCGTCTGCGCCTGACGAAATGGACGGTCTGGCTGCTGATCGGTCTCGCGACGGGCGGGGCATGGGTGTTCTATTTCACCGATGCGCCCACACTGGCCCGCGATCTGGTGCAGTTCACAGCAAATCCCGTGGCCTATGTCACGATCGCGATCCTGACGGCGACCACCTTTGTGTTCGGTGGGTTCATGCGCGAACAGGTCTGCAACTACATGTGTCCCTGGCCCCGCATCCAGGCTGCGATGATGGACCCCGATACGATCACTGTGGCCTATCGCGACTGGCGCGGCGAACCGCGCGGCAAGAAACGTGACGCTGACACGGGCGATTGCATCGACTGCATGGCCTGCGTGAACGTCTGCCCTGCCGGGATCGACATTCGCAACGGGCAGCAGATGGAATGCATCACCTGCGCGCTGTGCATCGATGCCTGCGACGACGTGATGGACCGGATCGGCAAACCGCGCGGTCTGATCGGCTATATGGCACTGACCGACGAAGCGGCCGAACGGGCGGGCCAGCCGGTCAAATCGGTCTGGCGGCATGTCCTGCGTCCGCGCACGCTGCTGTATACGGCGGTCTGGGCCAGCATGGGGATCGGACTGGTCTATGCGCTGTTCATCCGGTCCGATATCGAACTGACCGTCGCTGCCGTCCGCAATCCGACCTATGTCGTCCAGTCCGATGGCGCGATCCGCAACATCTATGACGTGCGCCTGCGCAACAAGCAGGGCGAGGATGCGCAACTTCAGCTCAGCCTGACCAGCGACGCCACATTGCAGATCACCCTCCAAGGTCAGGACGACACCGATACCGTCACGGTTCCCGCCGACACAACGGTCCTGCAACGGGTCTATGTCACGGCCGACCCGCAGGCCCCTGCCGCCGGTCGCGCCGTCACGGACCTGCGGTTCTGGGTCGAAGACCTGAGCAGCGGCGAACGCACCAGCCAAGCCACGACATTCAATGGAAAGGAAAGCCAATGACCGAAGTCAAAGGATGGCATGTCCTCGGCATCTTTGTTCTCGCATTCGGGGTCATCATCTCGGTCAATCTGACGCTGGCGTTCAACGCGGTGCGGACGTTCCCGGGGCTGGAGGTCAAGAATTCCTATGTCGCCAGCCAGTCGTTCGACGCCGACCGCACGGCGCAACAGGCACTAAGATGGGATGTTGCCGCCCGACTGGAGGGGGACGAACTTATCCTTGCCATCCACCGTGACGGACAGGCCGTGGCACCCACGATCGAATCCGCCATCTTTGGCCGTGCCACGATGGTGGCCGCCGACCAGACGCCCGTTTTCGTCTTTGACGGTGACGTGTTCCGGGCGCACGTCGATGCAGGGGCCGGCAACTGGAACCTGCGGCTGCAGGCGCGAGCCGCTGACGGGACATTGTTCCAGCAGCGGGTCATCGTGCAGGTGCAGTCATGACCGCCGCCTGCCCCGCCTGCGCCGGTATTCCCGCGGCCAGCGCCGCCGCCACCGGACCCGCGCTGATGTTTTCGGTGCCGACGATCCATTGCGCCGCCTGTATCGGCAAGATCGAGCGCGGACTGGCCACCCTGAACGGCGTCGCCGATGTCCGGGTGAACCTGTCGCTGAAACGGGTGTCGATCACGGGACCCGTCGATCCTGGCCGTGCGCTGGACGCGCTGAAATCACTCGGATTCGAGGCTTATCCGCTCGATCTTCAGGCACTGGCTGCAGCACAGGACAACGTGGGCCGCGCGCTCTTGATCCGGCTTGCGGTCTCGGGCTTTGCCATGATGAATGTCATGCTGCTGTCGGTCGCGGTCTGGTCGGGTGCACAGGATGCCACCCGCGACCTGTTTCACCTGATCTCGGCCCTGATCGCACTGCCGACTGTCGCCTATGCGGGACAACCGTTTTTCATCAATGCCATGTCCGCCTTGCGGGTTGGTCGGTTGAACATGGATGTGCCCATCTCGCTGGCCATCCTGCTGGCCGCAGGCATGTCCCTGTTCGAGGTTCTCAATGGCGGCAGGCACGCCTATTTCGATGCAGCGATATCCTTGACGTTCTTTTTGCTGATCGGGCGTTATCTGGATCACCAGACCCGGACCGCCGCGCGATCCGCTGCCAAGGAACTGACCGCACTCGAGGTGCATACCGCACAGGTGCTGATCGACGGCCTGACCATGACGACCCCGGTGGCGGACATCAGGGCGGGCGATATCCTGGTCGTGCCGACCGGCGAACGTGTCCCCGTGGATGGCACATTATCCAGCGAAACGGCCCTGCTGGACCGGTCGTTGCTGACCGGCGAGAGCGAAGCGGCAGAAACCGCAAGGGGCGATCACCTGCAAGCCGGAGAGGTGAACCTTGCCGCGCCATTCCATCTGGTGGCCACGGTCGATGGCACCGACACCAGCCTGCGCCGCATGGCGGCACTGGTTGAAACCGCTGAAAACGGACGCAACCGCTATACCAGTCTGGCCGACCGTGCGGCACGGATTTATGCACCCGCCGTGCATTTGCTGGCGTTGTTCGCCTTCATCGGCTGGGTGGCCTACGATGGCGACCTGCGTCACGCGCTGAATGTCGCCATCGCCGTGCTGATCATCACCTGCCCCTGTGCGCTGGGCCTTGCCGTGCCCGCCGTCAGCACGAGCGCCATCAGCAGGCTCTACAGCAAGGGGTTTCTGGTCAAACACGCCACGGCCCTCGAACGTCTGGCAGAGGTGGACCACGTGGTGTTCGACAAGACCGGCACGCTGACCCTGCCTGCGCATGTCGACCTGACAGGGCTGGACGCCAATCAGCGTGCCATCGTCGCAGGACTGGCACAGGTCTCCAGCCACACCTGGTCTCGCGCCGTGCTGTCGGAACTGGACGATGTCCGGGCGGCATCCCTGGATGATGTGACCGAGGACGTGGGCAACGGCGTGCTGGCTTTCCACGACGGTGTGCCTGTCGCACTGGGACGCGGATCATGGCTGAATGCGCCGTTCCGCGGACTTGGGCTCCGGATCGGAACGGCCCCTGCCATCTGCCTGCAAACGACCGAACGGCTGCGCGACGGGGTCGCCGCTGCCATCGCGGGGATGGACCTGAACTGTGAAATGCTGACTGGCGATGGCCCTGCCCCGGCGCGTGACATGGCGGATCGGCTGGGAATCGGTTTCACGGCCGATGCCAGACCGCAGGACAAGCTGGATCGACTGCGCCAACTGGATCAGCAAGGCCGACACGTTCTGATGGTGGGTGACGGGTTGAACGACACCGCGGCACTGGCCTCGGCACATGCCTCGCTTGCGCCATCCACGGCCCTTGATGCATCGCGCAACGCGGCTGATGTCGTCATCCTCAAGGAAAGCTTTGCCGATCTGCCCCTGCTGATCCGGGTCGCCCGCATGACCCGCCACCTGTCGCAGCAGAATTTCGCGATTGCGGCGCTATACAACTGGATCGCAGTGCCTGTGGCGCTCTTGGGCTATGCCACGCCGCTGGCCGCCGCACTGGCGATGAGCGTGTCATCCATCACCGTTCTGTTGAACGCCCAGCGCATGCGGTTCGTGAAATGAATGTCCTTGTGATCCTGATCCCTGTCTCGCTGATCCTCGGGGCCTGCGGCTTGGCCGCGTTCCTGTGGACGATCCGAACCGATCAATACGACGACGCGCAGGGCAACGCCGCACGCATTCTGCTGGATGACGACTGATCCGGTGTCAGATCGTGGTGCCCCCGGCCGGAACAACCCCTCATATAAAATCGCGAAAATTCAAGAGATTACCTTTCGCGAAATCAGGACTGTGGACCAGAATGTGGACCTTGAATTGCGTGAGTGTAAGCCGAAACCGGACGTACTCTGTGACGGCACCCTAGTACTCTAATGACTGCAGCACGGACGGTACCTGTGCCGTCAACCCACGCCTGATGGGCGGATTCCGGACTTTCGCTGCTGATGCAAATGCGAAACTTCTGGACGGCTAAGCTCGAGCTGCAACTGGCATCGTTCCGCGTTTTCCTCTGAGGTCAACCTGACAGGCTACATCTTGCTTGCTCCACCACACCAAACACCACTATTTGTGGCTGAATGAATAGCGTGCCCGAATAGAATCTTGGTGCGAAATTGTATTGTTGAGAGGTGGTTCTGATGCCGACACTAACACACGAGCAAACAATCAATACCTGAGGTGCCCCTAGTTTTCTAGACGCCTGCCTCGTTCATTTTCTGCTGTTTCAT
>NZ_JAJATZ010000011.1:0-74436 GCF_020531945.1 Loktanella gaetbuli | reverse complement strand
CGTCGATCAGCGCGACCATGCCGGACCGTTCCACACCCAGCGCACGGGCCAATTCGCTTTGCGTGATGCCTTGCTGGCCCACGACCATGGCCAGTGCGGAAAACACGCGCGTCGACAGGCCCGCGTCACCCATGATGTCGCGAAAATCGGCATGCACGGTGACATAGGCCCGTTTCAGATGATACCCGAGGAAATCGCGCAGCAGGATTTCCGGGTCTGTCTCGGGCTCTGACATGATGCTCCTTTCGGGGATCAGATTGTTTAGTTACATAACAGTTACAGGTTTCAACAACCTGCTGTCCACGAAAACCGCAGACCGATTTGCAAGATCTGTCCGAAAACGCGGCCCACTGCCCAAGAAACAGGCAGCACGCAAAATCACGGTGATCCCGCAACGGCCTGTTGCGCGGGGTCGGTTGACTTATCCCGGATGCGGTCACCAAGGTTTTGCAGATCAGAGGAGCCTGCCATCACCGTCCCGTCCCCCAGCCTGTCGCCCGCGACACCCGTGCCTGCCGTCCGGTCCCATGGCCGGGTCGACCTGTGCGTGCAGGCGCGCGATGACGGCACAGGGATCGCGCGGTTGCGCACCTCTGGCTGTCTGAAACTGCTGTTTCCCACGGGACGCGATCCGCTGACGGCTGTGCTGCTGAACACATCCGGCGGGCTGACCGGCGGCGACGATCTGGGTGTCACGCTGGACGCCCGTCCCGGCGCGCATCTGGCCCTGACCACGCAGGCGGCCGAAAGGATCTACAAGGCATCGCACGGCACCGCCCGCGTTGTGAACACCATCACCGCCCAGGCCGGTAGTACCGTGATGTGGCTGCCGCAGGACACGATCCTGTTCGACGCATCCGGCCTGAACCGCAGGCTGCACTGCGAAGTCGCACCCACCGCCACCGCCCTGTTGGTGGAACCGGTCGTCTTTGGCCGGGCACTGTCGGGCGAGGCGCTGCGCGACATTACCTATACCGACCGCATCCATGTCACCCGCGACGGCGCGCCATTGGTATCTGATGCGATCCACATCCGCGGTGACGCACAGGCACAACTGGCCCGCGCAGCCACCGCAGGTGGTGCCGGTGCCATGGCCACGCTGATCTATGCCGCCCCCGACGCAGGCAACCGCCTGGACGCCTTGCGCACGGCCATCGGCGGTGGCGGTGCCGCCAGCAGCCCGCGCGACGGCGTGATCTGCGCCCGCCTGCTGGCCGCCGACAGCTTTGAACTGCGCCGCACCCTGACGCGCGCCCTGACCCTGTTGGCCGGGTCCGCCCTGCCCCCAAGCTGGAGATTGTGAATGAACCTGACGCCCCGCGAAAAGGACAAACTGCTGATCGCCATGGCCGCCGAGGTCGCGCGCAAGCGCCTCGCGCGTGGTGTAAAGCTCAACCACCCCGAAGCGATCGCGCTGATCACCGACACCGTGGTCGAGGGTGCCCGCGACGGCCGGTCGGTGTCTGAGATGATGCAGGCCGGTGCCGAGGTCGTCACCCGCGATCAATGCATGGAAGGCGTGCCCGAGATGATCCACGACGTACAGGTCGAGGCGACCTTTCCCGACGGCACAAAACTGGTGACGGTCCATGATCCGATCCGTTGAATCTGAGTATTTTTGGCAAGATGATGCAGGAGACCCGCGATGATCCCCGGTGAGATAATGACGGCAGAGGGTGAGATCACCCTGAATGCCGACCGCGAGGCCGTGACGCTGATGGTGGCCAATACCGGCGACCGGCCCGTGCAGGTCGGCAGTCACTATCATTTCGCCGAAACCAACCCGGCGCTGGATTTCGACCGCGACGCCGCGCGTGGCTGTCGTCTGGATATCGCCGCAGGCACCGCCGTGCGGTTCGAGCCGGGACAAAGGCGCGAGGTGAACGTGATCCCCTTTGCCGGTGGCCGCGTCGTTTACGGATTCAACCAGACCGTCATGGGGGACCTCTGACATGGCCACCAGTATTTCCCGTGCATCCTATGCCGCGATGTATGGTCCGACCGTCGGCGACCGCGTGCGGCTGGCCGACACCGACCTGATCATCGAGGTCGAACGCGACCTGACCGCGACACGCGGTGACGGCGGCAACGCCCTGCACTACGGCGAAGAGGTAAAATTCGGCGGCGGCAAGGTCATCCGCGACGGTATGGGGCAGTCACAGGTCACCCGCGCCGCAGGGGCCGTCGACACGGTCATCACCAACGCGCTGATCGTGGACTGGACCGGCATCTACAAGGCCGACGTCGGCCTGCGCGACGGCCGCATCCACAAGATCGGCAAGGCAGGCAATCCCGACACCCAGCCCGGCGTCGATATCATCATCGGACCGGGGACAGAGATCATCGCCGGTGAGGGACGCATCCTGACTGCCGGTGGTTTCGACAGCCATATCCATTTCATCTGCCCTCAGCAGATCGACGATGCGCTGCATTCCGGCGTGACCACCATGCTGGGCGGCGGCACCGGCCCCGCACATGGATCGCTGGCCACCACCTGCACGCCGGGTCCCTGGCACCTGGCGCGGATGCTGCAATCGGCGGATGCCTTTGCGATGAACCTCGCCTTTGCGGGCAAGGGCAACGCCAGCCTGCCCGCCGGGTTGGAGGAACAGGTGCTGGGCGGGGCCTGCGCGCTGAAACTGCACGAGGACTGGGGCACCACCCCTGCCGCGATCGACTGCTGTCTGAGTGTCGCCGACGCGATGGACGTGCAGGTGATGATCCACACCGATACGCTGAACGAGTCCGGGTTCGTCGAACACACGCTGAACGCCATCAAGGGCCGCACGATCCACGCGTTCCACACCGAAGGGGCGGGCGGGGGTCATGCGCCGGATATCATCAAGATCTGTGGCGAACAGAACGTACTGCCGTCGTCCACCAACCCGACCCGGCCCTTTACCGTGAACACGGTCGAGGAACATCTAGATATGCTGATGGTGTGCCACCATCTGGACAAATCCATTCCCGAGGATATCGCATTCGCCGAAAGCCGGATCCGCCGCGAAACCATCGCGGCCGAGGATATCCTGCACGACATGGGCGCGTTTTCGATCATCGCGAGTGACAGTCAGGCGATGGGCCGCGTGGGCGAAGTGCTGATCCGCACTTGGCAGACCGCCGACAAGATGCGCAAGCAGCGCGGTCGCCTGCCAGAGGAGACGGGCGACAACGACAATGTCCGCGTGCGCCGCTATATCGCGAAATACACGATCAACCCCGCGATCGCCCATGGCATCAGCGCCCACATCGGCAGCATCGAGGCAGGCAAGCGCGCCGATCTGGTGCTGTGGAATCCCGCGTTTTTCGGGGTGAAACCGGAAATGGTCCTGATGGGCGGCACTATCGTCATGGCACAGATGGGTGATCCGAACGCCTCGATCCCAACACCGCAACCAGTCTATTCGCGGCCCATGTGGGGGGCCTACGGGCGCAGTGTCGAACACTCCGCCGTGACCTTTGTGTCTGGTGCTGCACAGGACGACGGCATCCGCGACCGCCTTGGCCTGGCGAAACAGACGCTGGCGGTGGAAAACACCCGCAATATCGGTAAGCGCGATCTGAAATTGAACGACGCCACGCCCACCGTCGAGGTCGATCCCGAAACCTACGAGGTCCGCGCCGACGGCGAATTGTTGACCTGCCAACCGGCAGAGGTTCTGCCGATGGCCCAGCGGTATTTCATGTTCTGATGGCAGGTTCAGCTTTCCACCTGCTGCAGTGCAGCATTGCCAGAATGGTTGTCGCAGGACAGCCCCGATCCGCCTGTCTTGAGCGAGAGGGGAGGAAACCACAGACGGCTAATCAAAAGGTTTCAACTAGCTTATCACTACACCGCACATCACGACCTTCACGGGTTTCTCGCGACAGCGCGGCAACATCTGGCCGGTTTCGGTCGCGGCTTGGAAGCCTGCGCCCACCGCAAATCACGCTTGTACCAGATCGAACGGCTCAACGCGAAAACCGGTGCGGAGCTGGCCGAAATGGGTCTGCGTCGTCAGGACATCACACGCCATGTCTTTGTCGGTCTGATGAACACGTTCTGAAATCGCGATCCGGGGGGCAATCCCGCACAGTGCATGACGGACTTGCACCTACCCCCCTGACGCATCCCGGTGGTCAGGGCCACCTCTGGTGTATGGGGCCGTTGCCCCGCCACATGCATCAAGAGGTTGACCATGCCACTCGACACCACCTTGCCGACCGACCTGCAAACACAGGTGGACGATTATTTCGCCACGCTGGGTCAGGGGTTCAACGCCGGAACGATCCGGCAGGAACGCACCGCGCGATTGATCGCACTGAACGCGATGACAGACACAGAGCTGGCGCAGCAGGGTCTGACCCGCGCCGACATTCCAAACCACGTTTTCAGCGACCTGTTTCCAAAATGAAACTGACCGCGGTGGCAGCATGACGGACATGCCCACCGCCCAGCACGTCGAACCGTTCGGCGGGTCCGCTGTCGATACCGTGACACTGGATTACGAATCGCGGTTCCTGCGCCGCCGCGTATTGACGACCGACACCGGGGTGCGGTTCCTCGTGGATTTGCCACACACCACATCACTGAACGCGGGTGACGCGCTGGTCCTGAACGACGGGCCGCGCATTCGCGTGCAGGCCGCGGCCGAGGATGTGTTGCTGATCACCGGCACGAACCTCGCCCGGATTGCCTGGCATATCGGCAACCGGCACACGCCCTGCCAGATCGCGGCCGACCATCTGCTGATCAAGGCCGATGACGTCATCCGGCACATGCTGGAAACCATCGGGGCCAGTGTCACGCCCGATTGCCAGCCATTCACGCCCGAGGGCGGCGCCTATGGACACGGGCGCACCCATGCCCACGAACATGGCCATACGGCTCATGACTGACGCAAGGCTGTTGACCCTGATGCAATGGCTGTCGCCCGCATTCCCGCTGGGCAGCTTCTCCTATTCGCACGGGGTCGAGGCGGCGGTTGCGGCGGGCCTGATCCACGACGCGGACAGCCTGACCGGCTGGCTGACCGATGTGCTGCGCCATGGCACGGGCCGCAGCGACGCAATC
Source organism: Loktanella gaetbuli (assembly GCF_020531945.1). NCBI lineage: Bacteria > Pseudomonadati > Pseudomonadota > Alphaproteobacteria > Rhodobacterales > Roseobacteraceae > Loktanella > Loktanella gaetbuli. The sequence goes on along the minus strand of NZ_JAJATZ010000011.1, from coordinate 69,383 downwards.
TGGCTCAGGCTGGCGGCAGAAACCGACGATCTGACTGCACTGAACGCGCAATGCCGCGCCTATGTGCCCGCCCGCGAACGACTGGCCGAGGCTGACCGCCAGGGGGCCGCGTTCTGCAACCTCGCGCGTCAGGTCTGGGGTATCGACATGGCCGACGTGACGCTTGCTCCTGCTGTGGGCCATGCCGCCCGTCAGATCGGCATGGACATCGACACTGTCGTGCCGCTGTTTCTGTCATCCTTTGCCGGAAACCTCGTTGCGGGCGCGCAGCGTCTGTTGCCACTGGGGCAGACCCGGGCGCAGGCAATCAACGCGGCACTTCACCCGGTCTGCATCGCGGTCGCCAGCAATACGCGCGGCGCGACCATCGACGACATTCATTCCACCGCCCTGATGTCCGACATCATGGCGATGACCCACGAAACCCAAACCGTCAGGCTGTTTCAATCATGACCACACTTAATGGCCCGCTGCGCATCGGCATCGGCGGCCCCGTCGGCGCGGGTAAAACAACCCTGACGGCCCGTTTGGCCGAACGGCTGAAATCCGAATTTTCCATCGCGGTCATCACCAACGACATCTATACTCAAGAGGACGCAGAGGCCTTGATGCGGATGCAGATCCTGCCCGCCGACCGCGTCATGGGTGTGGAAACCGGCGGTTGTCCCCACACGGCGATCCGCGAAGACGCCAGCATCAACCTGGCTGCCATCGACCGGATGAACAAACGCCACCCCGACCTGCAAATCGTCCTGATCGAAAGCGGCGGCGACAACCTGTCCGCCACATTCAGCCCCGAACTGGCAGACATCACCATCTATGTCATCGACACCGCTGCCGGAGAGGACATCCCCCGCAAGGGCGGACCCGCGCTGACCCGGTCCGATGTGCTGGTGGTGAACAAGACCGACCTTGCGCCCTATGTCGGCGCCAACCTCGACCGGATGCGGGCCGATGCCGCCACCGCGAGGGGAGACCGCCCGTTCGTGTTCGCGTCCTTGAAATCCGGTGACGGCGTGGACGAGGTGATCGCCCAGATCCGAAATTTTGGCGGTTTATGACGAAAAGCGGCTTGTCGGGGTCTTGGACTGCGGCAAAGGCGTCTTAAATGGCATCAAGGAAACGTGACAAAGGATATTGCAGGCAGTGAGGCCCCTATCGTGACCCCGCTCATTCTTTGGTGTGCGCCCCGGCGCGCGCCCGTCCTGTCCGGTTTCCCTCGTCAATCTTTCCGCACTGGTGTAGGCGTCCGCCACCCCGACCGCGCTAGCCAGAGGTGACCCCAGACCCGTGTCCCTATTCCTGATCGCTCTTTTGCCCTTTTTGGGCGCGTTGTTGCCGGGTCTGATGATCCACGCGGGCCGCCAAGCCTGTTTCATGGCGACGTTCCTTGTCACCGGCCTGACCACCGTCGGCCTGCTGGTCCATGCCCCCGACGTTCTGGGCGGAGAGGTCATCCAAGCGCAGCTGAACTGGATTCCGTCGCTGGGACTGAACGTCAATCTGTTCCTTGATCCGCTGGGCTTCTTCTTTGCCGGGTTGATCCTGATCATCGGCCTGCTCGTGATCGTCTACGCGCGCTACTACCTGTCGCGTCAGGACAACATGGGTGAATTCTACAGCTATCTGCTGCTGTTTCAGGGCGCGATGGTCGGCATCGTGCTGTCCGACAACATCCTGATGCTGGTGGTTTTCTGGGAACTCACGTCGCTGTCGTCCTTTCTGCTGATCGGGTTCTGGAAACATCTGCCTGCGGGCCGTCAGGGTGCGCGCATGGCGCTGACCACGACGGGCATGGGCGGTCTGGCCTTGATCGGTGGCATGATCCTGCTGGGACAGGCTGGCGGCAGCTATGACCTGACCACGCTGCTGCAAAACCGCGAGATGGTGCAGGCATCCCCGCTGTATATTCCCGCGCTGCTGCTGATCCTGCTGGGCTGTTTCACGAAATCCGCGCAGTTCCCGTTCCACTACTGGCTGCCGCATGCCATGGCCGCCCCCACGCCCGTGTCGGCCTATCTGCACTCTGCCACCATGGTAAAGGCCGGGTTGTTCCTGATGGCGCGCCTCTGGCCCGTTCTGGCCGGGACCGAGGCCTGGACATATATCGTCTGCACCGCAGGCCTTTTGACCATGGTGATCGCGGCCTTCATCGCGTTCTTCAAACATGACCTCAAGGCGCTCTTGGCGTTTTCGACCATCTCGCATCTGGGTCTGATCACGTTCCTTTTGGGCACCGGCACGCCGTTCGGTGTCATGGCCGCCGTGTTCCACATCCTGAACCACGCCACGTTCAAGGCCGCACTGTTCATGACCGCCGGCATCGTCGATCACGAGGCGCACACCCGCGACATGACCCGGCTGGGCGGGTTGCGGCACCTGATGCCGATCACCTTTATGATCGCCACACTCGCATCGCTGTCGATGGCGGGTATCCCACTGCTCAACGGCTTTATTTCCAAGGAAATGATGCTCGAAGAAGCGACCGTCACCACCCTTTATGGCTCGCCCTGGCTGGTGACCATCGTGGCGACCGTGGGCGCGCTGTTCTCTGCTGCCTATTCGTTCCGTTTCCTCGGTCACACCTTCTTTGGCCCGAAACGCAGCGATTATCCCGCCACGCCGCATGATCCCGGTGTCGGGCTGTGGCTGTCCCCTGCCCTGCTGACGATCCCCGTGGTCGTGCTGGGTGTGGCACCCTTCCTTGCCGAACCCTTTGTGAAAACCGTGACCGCCGCCGTACTGGGTGACGAATCACTGGTCCCGGACAAATATCTGGCGCTGTGGCACGGGTTCAACCTGCCGCTGCTGATGTCGGTCATCGCCGTGATCGGCGGCATCCTGATGCTGCTGGCCTACAAGCCACTGATCAAGGCATGGGACAACACCCCCCGCCCCGAGGCCAAGACGATATTCGAGGCGCTGCTGGGAGGGTGCGGCACCGCTGCAAACCGCTTTGCCGAAGGCCTGCATAACGGCAGTTTCACCCGCTACGCCGCGATCATGATCGTGACGACAACAGCGGTCGGTGCCTTTGCATGGATCACCGGCACATCACTGGCCCAAGGCCGCGACATGCTGCCGATCACGCCACCGGCCTTTGCCGGATGGGCGATGCTGGTCGCCGCGACCGTGTTCATGGTGCGGGTGCATCGCAACCGTCTGGCCACGCTGATCCTGATGGGAATCGTAGGTCTGATCGTGTCCGTCGGGTTCAACTATTTCTCGGCCCCCGACCTTGCACTGACACAAATCTCGGTCGAGGTGGTGACGATCATCCTGCTTTTGCTGGCGCTGAATTTCCTGCCCAACAGCACGCCGGTCGAATCCAGCCCGGCCCGCCGGACCCGTGACGGCGTGATCGCGGTGCTGGGCGGTGTGGCGACCACCTTGCTGATGTATTCCATCCTGATGTCGGATTTCCCGGCAGCCTCGATCAGCGAATATTTCCTGGCCAATTCCTACAAGGGCGGCGGCGGCGACAACGTGGTCAACGTCATCCTCGTGGATTTCCGTGGATTCGATACCTTTGGCGAGATCATCGTGCTGGGGATCGCAGCACTCGTGATCTATGCCCTGACGGAATCGCTGCTGTCGTCGTCCGTGCGCGCGCGTCTGCTGAACCGCGGCTACGAAGAGGAACAGGCAGGCGACGCGCATCCGCTGATGATGGTCGTGTTGACCCGCGTGATGATGCCCGTGGTGTTGATGGTGGGTTTCTACATCTTCTTGCGCGGCCACAACGAGCCGGGCGGCGGGTTCATTTCCGGCCTCGTCGTCGCAATCGCGGTTGTGATGCAGTACATGGCGTCGGGTTTTGCCTGGGCCGAACGGCGCCAGCGCTATCCCTATCACGGGATCATCGGCGCAGGCGTGCTGGTGGCCGGTCTGACGGGGATTGGCAGCTGGTTTGCGGGCGCGCCGTTCCTCAGCTCTGCCTTCGGATATTTCCGCATTCCGCCGATGAACGAATTCGAACTGGCGACGGCAATGGCTTTTGACCTAGGCGTGTTCCTCGCCGTGGTCGGTGCGGTGATGCTCAGCCTTGAATCCTACTCGCGCCTTGCACGGCGCCAGGGGGATGAAACCAACGAACACGCGATGGACATCGATCCCTCCCGAGAGGTGCCGCCCCTGGGCAGCCTTCGCAACACAGCGCAGAAGGAGGGCTGAACATGGAACTTCTTGTCGCAACCGCCGTGGGCATGCTCACGGCATCGGGGATCTACATGGTACTGCGGCTGCGGACCTTTCCGGTGATCATCGGGATTTCGCTGCTGACCTACGCCGTCAACGTGTTCCTGTTTGGATCGGGCCGCCTGCTGCCCAACGCCCCGGCCGTGCTGACCGACGGGGTGGACATCTATTCCGACCCGCTGCCGCAGGCGCTGGTGCTGACCGCCATCGTGATTTCATTCGGCATGACCGCCGTCGTGGTGATCGTGGCGCTGGGGTCATGGCTCGCCAATGACGACGACATGGTGGACACCCCCAACGTGGACACCGAACCAGATGCGGCCGATGACCAAGCGCGCGGGGGGGCACAATCATGACCCATTGGTTGATCCTGCCCATTCTGCTGCCGGGCATGCTGGCGGCGATCCTGGTGATGGTCACGCGCTATCACCGGGTCCTGCAACGCACCTTTTCGCTGGCCGGATCGGTCCTGACGCTGGCACTGGCCATCGGGCTGTTCTGGCGCGCATCCGACGGCACCATCGACATCTATCAGCTGGGCAACTGGCAGGCCCCGTTCGGGATCGTGCTGGTCGCGGATCGGCTGTCGACGCTGATGGTGCTGATCACCGCCATTCTGGCGCCGCTAGTCCTGCTTTATGCCATCGGGTCGGGTTGGGATGAACGGGGGCGGCATTTCCATCCGCTGTTCCAGTTCCAGATCATGGGCATCATGGGCGCCTTTCTGACAGGCGACATGTTCAACCTGTTCGTGTTCTTTGAAATTCTGCTGATCGCCAGCTATGGTCTGATGATCCACGGCGGCGGGGCCGACCGGTTGCGCGCGGGCACGCAATACGTGCTGTTCAACTTGCTGGGATCGACGTTGTTTCTGTTCGCGCTCGGCACGCTTTATGCGCAGACCGGCACGCTGAACATGGCCGACCTTGCCGTGCGGGTGGCCGCACTCGACCCAGCCGATACCGCCGGCATCCGGGTCGCTGCCGTCCTGCTGCTGCTGGTTTTCGCGATCAAGGCGGCACTCCTTCCGCTGCACTTCTGGTTGCCTGCCAGCTATGCCGAGGCCCCTGCCCCCGTCGCGGCCCTGTTCGCGATCATGACCAAGGTCGGCGCCTATTGCATCATCCGCGTCTATACGCTGGTGTTCCCGACGGACCTGTCGCTGACGCAGGGTCTGTTCGACACATGGATGATGCCCGCCGCATTGCTAACGCTCATGATGGGCATGATCGGCGTACTGGGGTCCAACCGCGTCGACCGTCTGGTCGCCTTTTCTGTCATCGGCTCCATGGGTCTGTTGCTGGCGGCGGTATCGGTGTTCACGCCGCAAGGCATTGCCGCAGCGCTGTATTATGCCGTGCATTCGACCTTTGCCGCCGCGGCGCTGTTCTTGCTGGTGGACGTGATGCGCGACCGGCGCGGCGACGTGGGCGTGCACCTGCGCAACGCAGCCCCCATCGCGGGCGGGGCGCTGGTGGCCGGCATGTTCTTTGTCGCGGCCATCGCCATGACCGGCCTGCCACCACTGTCGGGGTTTATCGGAAAACTGCTGGTCATGACCGCAGCCCTGGATCACCCGCTGGAGGCGTGGATCTGGGCCGCAATCCTGATCGGGTCGCTGATCGCGGTCGTAGGCTTTGGTCGCGCGGGCAGCCAGATTTTCTGGAAATCGCATCAGGTCGCAGCCGAAACCACCGCCCCTGACAGCGAAGCGGACGAATCCAACACCCCCGAACAGGTTCCTGCCCCGCCCGTGCTGCCTGTCGTGGCCATCGGTGGCACGCTGACGATGCTGGTCGCGCTGACCCTGTTCGCCGGTCCCGTGATGCGGACCATGGATGCAACCGCAGCACAGCTGTTCAACCCCGCGCCCTATATCGACGTTGTCCTGACAACCGAAGGCAAGGTGATCGACAGCGGCGACTACGGCGATGACACCGGCGGCAATGCCGCCACGGCCGAGGAAGGTTACTGATATGCCCCTGCGCCTGTTCTACCGGATCTTTCCGCACCCGATCCTGACGCTGATCCTGGTCGTTGTCTGGTGTCTGCTGCAAAACACCATCACGCTGGGCACCGTGGTGATGGGCCTGATCCTGGGTTTCATCATCCCGATCACGACGGCAGTCTATTGGCCGAACCGTCCCCCCCTGCCCAAACCCTGGCGGCTGGTGAATTACCTCGCGCTAGTGATGTGGGACGTGGTCGTCGCCAACATCGAGGTCGCCCGCATCGTTTTGTTCAAATCGAACGCCGCCATGCAGCCCAATTGGGTCGTCATCCCGCTGGACCTGCGTACGCCAGAGGCCATCACCATGTTGGCCGGCACCATTACCCTGACCCCCGGCACCGTCAGCGCGGACCTGTCGGCCGATGGCACGGCCCTGCTGGTACATGCGCTGGACGCACCCGACCCCGACGCCGTGCGTGACGACATCAAGGCCCGCTACGAATCCCGCCTGAAAAGGATATTTGAGGAATGATTGGAACAGCCGTTATCATCGCAATGGCCGTGGTCGGCCTTGCCCAGATCCTCGCCATGGTCCGCCTTGTGCGTGGACCCATGGTCGGTGACCGTATCCTGGCACTTGATACGATGGTCATCAACGCCATCGCCCTGATCGTCCTGCTGGGCATCCACTGGGGCACCGCCGTCTATTACGAAAGCGCGCTGATCATCGCCATGCTGGGCTTTGTCTCATCGGTCGCGCTGTGTCGTTTCGTGCTGCGGGGGGACATCATCGAATGATCGCAACAATCCTCGATATCCTGATCGTCGCGTCGCTCGCCGTTGGCGCCCTGTTCATTCTGGTGGGCTCCTTTGGTCTGCTGAAGCTCGACAATTGCATGTCGCGCCTGCATGCCCCGACCAAGGCCTCGACCCTTGGCATCGGATCGCTGTTGGTGGCGTCAATGCTCTATGCTTTTGCCTATGGCGACGGGTCGCTGAACGAGGTGCTGATCATGGCGTTTCTCTTTGTGACCGCCCCGATCACCGGAAACTTCATCTCGAAAACGCACCTGCATGGCCGCCGCAAACATACCGACGTGCCACCACCGCCGCAGGACAAAATCTGGGCGACCGACGCCAAGAACACCGGAGCCTGATCTTACATTTTGGGTGCGCGAAATTGCGCACCCAAAAATTCCTGTATCAATCTGATTTAAAAGCAGAATATGGGCGATTGCCAATTGGCAATCAGCCCTTTGCACGATCCTTGAGATAGGATTCGACTGCCGCGCGGATCGCTGCATCCGGCAAGGTGCTGGAAAATTTCAGCGCCGTCGTTGTGCCCTGCCGGTGCACCGCAACATTCCCCAGCGGATGCGTGTAAACATTGTCGTTGGCGCGACGCTTGCGGGGTGCCTTGCCTGCCGCTTTGAGCCGGGTCATCACCTCGGCCGCCGTCAGCCCCTGCCCCGCGATGCGGTCAGCCTCGTCCAGCACACGTTCTGCCGCATCGTCCTTGACCATCACCGCACGCAACTGACGCGCGTGCAGTTCACGCACCTCTCGGATCGACGGAAAGGCCGCGACGATCCGCGGGTCCAGCTTTGCCAGTTGCAGGAACCGCGACAGAAACGCGGGCGACACTTGCAAACGGTCGGCCATGACCTTTTGCTGACCACCGTAATAGGTCTCTACCGCGCGGGCGTAATCCTGCGCGCGTTCATAATCGCTGATGTCCTCGCGGTCGCGGTTTTCGATATCGGCAAGGCGAAACGCCTCTTCGTCGGTCAGGTCGCGCTCTTCGATCAGATAGCGGAATTGGGGGTAATTGTTCGCCCGCAGCCAGGACACCGCGAAATGCCGCCGCGCGCCGCAGATCACTTCGTATTCTGCGTCCGTGCCGTTCAGCTTGCGCACGATCGCGGGGAATTCTTGCTGGCCCTGTGCGCGCAGCCCTTCGATCAGGTCAGCGCAGTTTTCGGCCGTCAGCAGGTCGTAGGCGCGGTTATGCCCTTTCCACATCACGCAGGTGGCCGGATCGACCAACCGCAACACCTTTTCCTGACGCTGCCCACCGACCTGATCGGCCATCGCGTTGGACCGTTTCAGAAACCGGGCAGACCCGCGCGGTTCCGGCGTTTCATCTGCACCCAGATCGTTCAGGATGTCGTCAAAGATGGCGTCGTGCTTCTTGCTCATAGGATCCCCTCCTTGCGCAGGCGCGCGGTGTGACTGGGCCATGTCTTGCGAATTTCAGTCTCTATCTCACGGCCCACGGCGTCCAGATAGACCCGGCAGCGCTTGTGTGTTTCCGACCGTGTCGCAGCCCCCGTCAACTCGTAGACCGTCATCAGGTTGGCGGCGGCGTTGTCGATTTCCGCACTGTCCTTCAACACGGCGTTCAGCATGTCTTGCGGGAACACCGCGTCCATCATCCGCTTGATTGCCTGATGCGCGCTTTTCTGGTCGTTCATCTTGGTGGCGAGGATCTTAACAAAGTCATACCCCCGCGTGCCGCCATGTTGCGCAAGCTCGCCCAGCGTGCTGGACATCATTTTCAGAAAATGCGCGGTCGAGCCAAAGTCGATGTTGTTGGGCGGTGCAGGTACGACGATCGCATTCGCGGCCCGCAACACGGAAAGTGAGATCATGCCAAGCGCGGGCGGCGGGTCCAGCAGGATGACGTCAAACTGGTCGGAAATCGTCTCTAACCCCGCCCTTAGTCTATCAAGAACGAAATCCTGTTCCCGCACCATCCGTGCTGCAAATTCGTATTCCGCGTCATACAGCCCCAAGTTTGCCGGGATCAGTGCAATGCCCGGCCAGTAGGTCGCGCGCAAAGCATAATGCAGCGTGGAGGGGCCGCCGTGGCGAAAGAACGGATAGAGCGTGTCTTCCTCTTCGTCGACGTCCACATCGGGGTTCAGCCCGAACACGCTGGTGGTCGAGGCCTGGCTGTCACAATCGACGACGCAAACGCGGTAGCCCTTTTGTGCCAGGTATTGCGCCAGATGCGCCACAACCGTGGATTTGCCGACCCCACCCTTGAAGTTCTGGATCGCCAGCACCATCGCAGGATCATCAGGCGCACGGTGCGGTAGCGTTCCGAACACCTCGCGCATGCGGTTCACGTCGGCCAGCGAATAGCCCGTGCGCCGGTTGGTATCCGGGTCCTTGTCAGGTGTGGGTAGCCGACCATCATCCTCGGCGTCGCGGATCGCCTTTTCGGTGCGGCCGCACATTTCGGCGGCGGTGCGTACGTTATAGCGCACATCCAGCGTCTTGGCCGTGCCAGGCGAAAACACCCGCGCCCGCAATTTTTCGATGACTCGGCCCGCGCGTGACGCGAGAGCATCGATCTCTGCCAGCTCGATTGGGTAGCTCTGCTCTTCCATGACCTGTCCGCCATATTGTTTTGCAACAGAATGCCTTGTGCGGCCTTTGCAGACAAGTGCGATATTCAGCGGTACGCCATTCAAAAATCGAACCTTGGCTCAGTCACCGCCCAGCATTGGAAGTTTTACAGGTGCGAGCTGTAATATGCCACCTGATCTGGGCGTGATGGCAGTCTAGCGTGTCGGCCGTGCAATTGGCCCCCCTGAAAAATCAAAATCCAGAAAAACCCGATCTGTTCAGATATTCGGATTCATCTGTTCGGCAGCCTGATCCCCCTGCCCCGCAAGGCCCGCGCAGCCCTATCCCTTACGGCTTGGGATGGTTTGCGCTACGTCTGGGGTGGGATGGCGCTACGTCTGGGGTGGTCTGTCCTTACCTCTGGGGTGGGCGAAACCTTACGTTTCGGGTGGCTCGATCTGGTCGAATCGGCACGAGTCGCGATCCCCTATTTTCATGCCCTTTGCGATTCGCGGCGGGCCGCGGGTGGTGGTCTAAACCTTACAGATCGGGTGCCGTCCCGCGCGCTTGACTTACACAGATTATCATACAAAAGTAAGCGCAAGCACGTAACAGAAAGTGCGCAGATGGCAAAACCGACGCAGACATCTTACCGTACACTCGACGCGCGGCCCAGTGCCGATACGCTGATCAAACCTGGCGAACTGGTCGACCTGGTCGAAGTGACGCCGCTGACGCTGGCCGACCGGCGCATCTATAACCAGCTGCTGGAAAACGCTTGGGACGCGATCGACAAGCCCGTCACACATGTCATTGCCAAGGCGGATCTGCGCGGCAGCCACAATTCCAATGACCGGATCGGCGAATCTATCGAACGGCTGATGTCGTCCATCGTCAAGATGGAGGTGACCTGGGACGGCAAGCCGGCCATCGAACGGGTGCAGCTACTGGGTGGCAACGTCGAAATGGCGCGTGGCGACGGGTTGTTCGAATACGAAATCCCGGCGCGTCTGCGCAAGGTGATCCGCAATTCCACCGTCTTTGCGCGCCTGCAGCGCGAGGTCATGTTCGCGCTGACCTCCAAATATGCGCTGACCCTCTATGAGATGGTGCAGAAACGCGGCAACCTGCGTTGGAAATCGTCTGAGAAATTTACTCTGGATGCCATTCGCGGTGTGCTGGGCGTGCCCAAGGGCAAGCTGACATCCTGGTCGAACCTGCGATTGCGTGCGATCGAACCCGCCGTCGAAGAGGTCTGCGCGCTGTCCGACTACATGGTCGAAATCAACCCGATCAAGACAGGCCGTAGTGTCACCCATGTTGAATTGCGCTGGTGGCGCAAGGACGGTGATGCAACGGGCAAGGCGGAACGGGCGCTCAGCTTTGCCAGCACCGGGCGGCGTCAGCGCGCCACCGATGATCCCGACCTGCGCCCGCGCCCCGGCCAGCTGGATGCCAAGGGTGCGGCCCTGCAGACCCAGACGTATGAAACGGCCCGGATGCGGTTCCCGGGCTATGATATCTACTACATTGAATCCGCCTGGCGCGACTGGTCGCGGGGCAAGGCACCCGCCGATGACCCCGATCGCGCCTACCTTGCGTTCTTTCGCAAGTTTGCAGAGGCAAATCCGCTCTAAGCGATTGATTGCACGCAAAAATAAGGGCGATTGCCAATTGGCAATCGCGCAACGCCGCGCCCCCTGCCCCGATGAAACGTCGTCATGCGCATCATGCTGAATGGACAAGCGTTGCTGCTTGGGTCACGGTTGTTCGAATGAAGCCTCGTGATCAATTGACCGACCTTGCGCACCTCTGGGGTGCACGACCCGCAACCGATACGGATTGGGATTTCGCGATCTGGTCCCCGGACCGCGACAGCCTTGACCTGATGCTGAACGGGGTCACCCACCCCATGACGCGGGACGCAGACGGTGTGTTTCGCGCCCGATTGCCTGCCCGCGCCGGTGACAGCTATGGCTACATGCTGGATGGCCAGCCGGTCCCGGATCCCGCGTCGCGCAGGCAGGCCGGTGGCGTGCATGATCTGTCGATGCTGACACGACCGCCGCAGGCCCCATCGCCCTGGGTCGGGCGTGACTGGCCCGAGGCGGTGATCTGCGAAATCCACATCGGCACATTCACCGACGCCGGAACGTTTCAGGCCGCGGCGGAAAAACTGGGTGACCTCGCAGCCGTCGGGATCAACACGGTCGAGGTCATGCCCATCGCCCAGTTCGGCGGCAACCAAGGCTGGGGCTATGACGGTGTGCTGCCCAACGCGGTGCATCCCGCCTATGGCACGCCTCAGGATTTCGCCAACTTTGTCGCTGTCGCGCATGATCTGGGGATCAGCGTCATTCTGGATGTGGTCTATAATCACTTTGGCCCTGACGGCGCCTATATCCATGCGCTGACGCCTGCGTTTTTCGACCACGGGCGCAGCACGCCCTGGGGGCCGGCAGTTGATTTTACCCAAGACCCGGTGCGGACATTCTTTTTCCAGAACGCGGCCATGTGTGTGAACGATTTCGGTGTCGACGGGTTCCGGTTCGACGCGGTGCATCAACTGGTCGACCCAAGCCCCGAGCCGTTCTTTCACGCCTTGACCGGCGGTTTGCGGGCGATGGATGCGGGCCGGCCTCTGCATCTGATTGCCGAGGATGAACGCAACCTGACGACCGACCGCGACGCCGGTCGCATCGACGCCCAGTGGAACGACGATTTTCACCACGCGGTCCACTGCCTGCTGACCGGCGAGAGCGAGGGGTATTATCGCAATTATGCCGCCGACCCGATGGCCGATCTGACACGCGCCCTGGCCGAAGGTCAGGTCGAACAGGGCCAGCCCCGCGTCGGGGCCTCGCGGGGGGCGCCGTCAGGGCATCTGCCGGCCAGCGCCTTTGTGAATGCCAACCAGACCCACGACCAGATCGGGAACCGCGCGTTGGGCGACCGGCTGATCACGCTGGCGGGTGCCGAGGCAATGCGCATAGCGCATGCCCTGCTGCTGACAGCACCCTATGTGCCGATGCTGTTTCAGGGCGAAGAAATCGGGTCGCGTACCCCGTTCCCGTTCTTTTGCGATTTCACCGGTGATCTGGCTGATGCCGTGCGTAACGGTCGCAAGGCAGAATTCGCTGATTTCGACGGGTTCAAGGGCGATCTGCCGGACCCCTTGGCCGAGGCGACCCGCGACATGGCCCGCCCCTATGCGCATCCGCCAGAGGATGCGGGTGAGTGGTCGCGCCTGACGGCGCGTTTGCTGGGCTGGCGGGCGACGCAGGTGATGCCACTGGTCCGCACTGGCGGCGCGCAACCCGCGCGCGTCAGGACAACAGGAACCAGTTCCGCCGTCGCGAGTTGGGGCTACAATGGGGGACATCTCTACGTGGCATTTCATTTCGACCGTTTGCCGGACACGCCACATCTGTGGCCTGACACCGACGCGCGGCTGACGGTGGGTGCGCCGGACAAACCCTTTGGCTTTTGCACATGGACGACACCCGCATGATTCCAGTCACATCGACCTACCGCCTGCAATTGCGCGAAGATGTGACATTCGATGCGGCCACCGGCTTTTTGCCGCATCTGGCAGCGCTGGGGATCAGCCATCTGTATCTCTCGCCGATCTTTGCCGCGCAGGCGGGGTCGACCCACGGGTATGATGTGATCGATGCCAATGTGATCGACCCAGTTCTGGGGGGCGAGGCGGGGTTCGAGAGGCTGGCGGCGGCCGCAGCATCGCACGGTATCGGCATCATCATCGACATCGTGCCCAATCACATGGCGTTTTCGTTGCAGACACCCTGGCTGCGCGATGTGTTGCGTCATGGTCAGGACAGCGCCTATGCCCGCCATTTTGACATCAACTGGTCGGACAAGCTGGTCCTGCCGTTTCTGACGGAATCCTTTGCCGATGCGCTGTCGAGTGGCCAAGTCGGCATTGGTCAGGCCGAGGACGGGCCGGTGATGACGGTGGGCGATGGTCTGGCCATTCCGATCGCGCCGGGCAAGGTGACGGCTGATCTGGATGCCTTGCACGCCGCACAGGCCTGGCGTCTGACCCGCTGGGAACGCGAACGCGACAGCATCACGCATCGGCGGTTTTTCAACGTGACGGGTCTGATCGGGATGCGGGTCGAGGACGAACAGGTGTTCGACGACATGCACGCAAAGACGTTCGATCTGATCGACCGCGGGTTGGTGCAGGGGCTGCGTCTGGACCACATCGACGGGCTGGCCGATCCGGGCGGTTATCTCAGGCGGTTGCAGGCGCGGGTCGGGAATTGTCCGATCTGGGTCGAAAAGATCCTGACCGGGGACGAGGTGCTGCCGGACTGGGGGCTGGCGGGCACCACGGGCTATGAGGCGGCGCGCAAGCTGGCGCAGGTGCTGACCGACTCACAGGGCCACGCACGTATCGTCAGTGACTGGCGCGCCGCAACAGGCAAGATGGGGTCGTTTCACGACGCGATCCAGACCGCCAAGCACGAGGTGCTGCGGCAGGAACTGGCCGCCGAAATGCTGGACCTGATCGATCTGGGGCATCGTGCCACGCAGGCGGATGCGCGCGAACAGGGCGGCGAGGCGCTGCGCGAGGCGGTGATCGCGCTTTTGATCGCATTTCCCCGATATAGACCCTATTTTTGTCAGACCTTTCAGCGTCCAGAGGACCTGGCGCTGATGGACAAGGTCACGACCGAGGCTGCGGCAGACCTGCGCAACGGGGCGGTTGTGCAGCAGTTGGCAGGGTTCATCACGGCCCCCGGCACCGACGCTGCCCGCGCGTTCCAGGTGCGGTTCCAGCAGGTCACGGGCGCATTGCTGGCCAAATCGCACGAGGACACCGCCGGGTTCCGCTGGAACGCCTATCTGGCGGCAAACGAGGTTGGTGCCGATCCCGATGCAGCCACGATCACGGCGAATGGCATGCAGGACTGGTTGGCCACACGGCAGGGCAGCGCATTGACCCTGACCTCCAGCCACGACACCAAACGTTCAGAGGACGCGCGGATGCGGCTGGTGGCGATCAGTCATCTGCCGGATGATTTTGCGGCACTGGTGGACCGGGTCGCGGGGCTGGACGGGGCAGGGGTGGCCTGCGCGAATGACCGCTGGTACCTGACACAGGTGGCCCTTGCGATCTGGGGCGAGGATGATCTCGACCAGCGGCTGCACGACCACGTGGTCAAGGCTCTGCGCGAGGGCAAGACCATCACGAATTGGATCTATCCCGACACCGAGGCCGAAAATCGCGTCCTGTCGCTGATCCCGAAACTGACGGCCGATTGGGCGGCGGCGCGGCCTGCGGCACTGATGCGGCTGATCGCGCGGGGCGAGGTGCTGTCACTGATTCAGACGGCATTGAAACTGACCATGCCCGGTGTGCCCGACATTTACCGTGGCTGCGAGGGGCCGCATTTCGCGCTGACCGATCCCGACAACCGTCTGCCGGTCGATCTGGATGCACTGATGGCTCTGACCGAGGCATCGGGGTTCGCCGGGCAAAAGGCGCGGCTGACCCATGCCATGCTGCGCGCCCGGCGGGACGATCCGGCGTTCTGGGATGGGGCCGCCGTGCAGTTTGCCGCAACCGGGGCGGGGTTCGTGCTGACGCGGGTCGGGGAAGGGGGCCGCGTGACAGTCACCTGCGATCCGAACGGTGCCGATCTGGGGGCAGGAACGCTGATGAAAGAGGCATTGCCCGGTCTGCGCGTCGATTTTTCACCAGAATGATCTGAAACAACCGGTTGCGGTTGGATTGTCGCAGGCGCATGGGCCACTATCTAGGCGACACAGCCAAGCGCGATCTCAGGGCATAGACTGCCCGCTATTGGACAAAACCGATGACACAGCACAGCAGCGCCATTGCGGCGTTTGACCGGTCCCTTGCGCGTCCCGATGCGTTGGGGGCGGACCCTCACAGCGGCGGGACGAATTTCGCGCTGTTTTCCGGCAATGCGACAGCTGTCGAGCTGTGCCTGTTCGACGAAAGCGGTCAGCATGAAACCGCCCGGCTGGAACTGCCCGAAATGGAAGGCGGCATCTATTACGGGTTCTTGCCGGGCATCGGGGCAGGGCAGCGTTATGGCTACCGCGTGCATGGTCCCTATGCGCCGCATGAGGGGCATCGGTTCAACGCAAACAAGCTGCTGCTGGACCCCTATGCCAAGGCGCTGATGGGCAACATCGTCTGGGACGATGCGCTGTTCGGCTACACCATCGGCGAGGATGACCTGAGTTTCGATTCACGTGATTCAGCCGCGTTCATGCCAAAGGGCGTGGTGGTCGAGAACCAGTTCGAATGGTCGGCCAAGGAAACGCTGAACCACAGATTCAAGGACACCGTGATATATGAGGCGCACGTCAAGGGATTGACGATGCGCCACCCCGGCATCGCACAGGCGGACCGGGGCACCTTTGTCGCGCTGTCAGCCGACCCGATTCTGGAGCATCTGACGAAAATCGGCGTCGCCGCGATCGAACTGATGCCGATCCATGCCTTTGCCCAGGATCGGCACCTGCTGGAAAAGGGGCTGTCGAATTACTGGGGCTACAACACGCTGTCGTTTTTCGCCCCGCATCAGGCCTACCTCAAGGGCTATGACATCGCCGAGGTGAAACGCGCCATCGACCGGTTCCATCAGGCGGGCATCGAGGTGATCCTGGACGTGGTGTACAACCACACCGCCGAAGGCAGCGAACTGGGGCCAACGCTGTCGTTCCGCGGCATCGACAATGCCAGCTATTATCTGGGTTCCGATGATCCACGCTATGCCTTTGACACGACCGGCACCGGCAACACGGTGAACGTGGCGCACCCGATGGTGTTGCGTATGGTATTGGATTCATTGCGCTATTGGGTAGAGGTGATGCATGTGGATGGATTCCGGTTCGACCTGGCCAGCACCTTGGGCCGTGAAATCACCGGGTTTGAACGCGAAGGCGCGTTTTTCGCCGCGATCCGGCAGGACCCGACGCTGAGCCGTGTCAAACTGATTGCCGAACCCTGGGATATCGGTGATGGCGGTTATCAGGTCGGCGGGTTTCCCTGGCCGTTTCGCGAATGGAACGACAAGGCCCGCGACGACATCCGGGCCTATTGGCGTGGTGACGACAGCCTGGTGCCCCGGATCAGCGAGCGGCTGTCGGGATCGCCCGTGCAGTTCGACCATGACATGCGGCCTGCGACATCCTCGATCAACTTTGTCGCGGCGCACGACGGGTTCACCCTGTGGGACACGGTCAGCTACAACGACAAGCATAACGCGGCGAATGGCGAGGATGGCCGCGACGGCCACGACCACAACATTTCCGACAACATGGGTGCAGAGGGACCGACCGACGATCCCGCGATCCTGGCTGCGCGCAGACGCCGTGTGCGCGCCATGCTGACCACGCTGGCGGTGTCGCAGGGCGTGCCGATGATTCTGGCCGGGGACGAGATGGGCCAGACCCAACAGGGCAACAACAACGCCTATTGTCAGGATAACGAACTGACCTGGATCGACTGGGAAAATGCGGATGCAACGCTGATTGACGCGACCGCGCGCGCCTTTGCCTGGCGGCGGGCGCTGGACGGTTTCGTCGATCCGAAATTCGGGACTTCCGATCCCAGCAGCGGCAAGCGGACGTTGTGGTATCACCCCGAAGGCCGCGAGATGGCAGAGGACGATTGGTCCGACGGCGGGCTGCGCGCCTTTGCCAAGCGGATCATGGGGCTGGATCATGGTGACGTGTTCATCATCCTCAACGCAGGCGAGGACGTGACCTTTGCCCTGCCAGAGGGCGCATGGACCAAACAGCTGGACAGCAACGACGACATCGTACCCGCGCAGGTGTCGGGCGATATCGTCGTCAATCAACAGACCGTCGTGGTGCTGACCCGTGACGGTGCGGTGGCCTAGGCGGGTTTCGCCAGCATCCGGGTAACGCTGTCCTGCACCATGTCGCGGATCTGGGTCTGCATCATCGCCAGCATCAGCGGTACCTTGACCTGACCGCTGACGGCGCTGTCGGACAGGACGGAATCCACCGTGATGGTCTGACCCATCGCCTTGATCGACAGGATCATGCCGTCATCGCCCACGCGTTCGGCCTGCACGTCGCCGCCGCCGGGAATGGCCTTTTCCAGCTTGGGAATACCGGCAAGCAGGCGTGCGGCCGCGTCTTCCTTGGGCAATGCGTGGGGGACGTTGAAATCGACAGAGGGCATGGGCGATCCTTTCATGGGTGCCGTAGGATCTAGCGTGATTGGCGGGCCGCGTCACGGGTGCTGGACAGGTGACGATGCGTCGGACAGTCTGCACCGGGATGGAGGGACGATCATGGGACGATTGGACGGCAAACGCGTGCTGGTCACGGCGGCGGGGCAGGGCATCGGGCGTGCCTCTGCCATTGCGATGGCGGCCGAAGGGGCCACCGTTTTCGCCAGTGACGTGAATCCTGGCCTGTTGGCGGACCTGGACGGGATCACGGCCCTGGCGCTGGATGTGCGCGATGATGCATCCGTCAGGGCGGGTGTGGCACAGGCCCGGCCCGATGTGTTGTTCAACTGCGCGGGCATCGTCCCGCACGGGTCGGTCTTGACGGCGACCGATGACGACTGGGCCGCAACCTTTGATCTGAACGTGACGTCGATGTTTCGCACGATTCGCGCGGCGCTGCCGGGGATGCTGGACCGGGGTGCAGGCAGCATTGTGAACATGTCGTCGGCCTGTTCGTCGATCATCGGCGCACCTGATCGGTTCATCTATGGCACGACCAAGGCGGCGGTAATCGGGCTGACGAAATCGGTTGCGGTCGATTACATCACCCGCGGAGTCCGTTGCAACTGCATCTGTCCGGGCACCGTTGACAGCCCCAGCTGGCAGGACCGCGTCACGGCGCTGGG
The DNA here is from genome assembly GCF_020531945.1 of Loktanella gaetbuli. NCBI lineage: Bacteria > Pseudomonadati > Pseudomonadota > Alphaproteobacteria > Rhodobacterales > Roseobacteraceae > Loktanella > Loktanella gaetbuli. Next base: position 50,988 of record NZ_JAJATZ010000011.1, on the reverse strand, counting down.
GGCGGAACTGGGCAGTCGTGACGCGGCGCTGGACCGTTTCGTCCAGCGTCAGCCGATGGGCCGGGTGGCGACGGCGCAGGAAATCGCGGCCCTTGTGGTCTATCTTGCGAGCGACGAAAGTGCGTTCACCACCGGGCAACCGCATGTCATCGACGGCGGCTGGTCGGGTTGATCGCAAGGGAGGACAGGCGTGAAACTGGTGAGATACGGCGCGGAAGGTGCGGAAAAACCCGGCATGATGGTGGGCGATACGCTGCATGATCTGTCCGGTGTCGTGGATGACATCGCGGGGGACGTGCTGTCGGACGCTGGGTTGGCCCGGCTGCGCGCGCTGGCCCCCTCCGATTTGCCGGTGGTGGCGGGCAACCCGCGTCTGGGGCCATGTGTGGGGTCCATCGGCAAGATGCTGTGCATCGGGTTGAACTATTCCGATCACGCCGCCGAGGCCGGCATGCCGATCCCCGAACATCCCATTTTGTTCATGAAGGCGACATCGGCCATCGTGGGGCCAAATGATGACGTGATGATCCCGCGCGGGTCCACGAACACCGACTGGGAGGTCGAGCTGGGCGTGGTCATCGGCACCCGGGCGAAACACGTCAGTGCCGCACAGGCGCTAGACCATGTCGCGGGCTATTGCATCGTCAACGACGTGTCGGAACGGCATTATCAGACCGGGCTGACGGGACAGTGGACCAAGGGCAAGAGTTGCGACACCTTTGGCCCGACGGGTCCGTGGCTGGTCACGCGCGACGCGGTGCCGGACCCGCAGGCGCTGGACATGTGGTTGGATGTGAACGGTGAACGGCGGCAAACCGGATCGACCGCCACGATGATTTTCACCGTGGCCCAGATCATCGAACATCTGTCCGGGCTGATGACCCTGCACCCCGGTGACGTGATTTCCACCGGCACACCGCCGGGCGTGGGCATGGGGATGAAACCGCATCCCGTCTATCTGCAGGCCGGTGACGTGATGGAACTGGGGATCGCGGGACTGGGCAAACAGCGGCAGGCGCTGGTGCAGGAGGACTGACAGGGCAGGGGGCGCGGCAGGTCAGTCGCGCCCCCTCCTTGGTCGGGTCAGTGGCTGTCGCGCGGCAACCCCATGCGGGCGATGTCGCGGTGATCGGTCGTGCCGCGCAGGGTCATGCCCTCTGACAGCGGTTCGACCAGATCGCGGAAGATGTCCTGCCACGGCGACTGGCTGGCAGGGATCGGATAGCCGCCTTTTGCGATCAGCGCGTCGCGCCGGGCGGTCAGTTCATCTTCTGGCACCAGGATATTGGCCGAGAAGGTGTTTAGGTCGATGCGGATGCGGTCGCCGGTTTGCAGCAGCGCCAAGCCGCCGTTGTCTGCCGCCTCGGGCGAGGCGTTCAGGATCGAGGGACTGCCAGACGTGCCGGACTGGCGTCCGTCACCGATGCAGGGCAGGGCGTGGATGCCCTGTTTTATCAGGTAATTGGGTGGGCGCATGTTCACGACCTCGGCCGCACCGGGATAGCCCTTGGGCCCGGCACCGCGCATCACGAGGATGCAGTCGCGGTCGATGTTTTCTGCCGGATCGTCGACACGGTGGTGAAAATCCTCTGGTCCGTCGAACACCACGGCGCGGCCCTCGAACGCATTGGGGTCATCCGGGTTTTCCAGATAGGCGGCACGGAATGCGGCACCGATCACGGATGTTTTCATGATCGCGCTGTCAAACAGGTTGCCCGACAGGTTGATGAACCCGGCACTGGCCATCAGCGGCAGGCTGGCGGGATGGATCACGTCGTCGTTCACGGTCCGGCGCAGACCGCAGTTGTCCTGCATGGTCCGGCCATTGACCGTCAACGCGTCCGGATGCGGCAGCATGTCGGCGGCGATCAGTTCGCCGATCACGGCAGGCACGCCGCCTGCGCGGTGATAATCTTCGCCCAGGTATGTGCCAGAGGGTTGCAGGTTCACCAGCAGCGGCACGCGGTGGCCGACCTGTTGCCAGTCGTCGTTGGTCAGGGTGATGCCCAGATGTTTTGCAATCGCATTCAGGTGGATCGGCGCGTTGGTCGATCCGCCGATGGCGGAATTCACGACAATCGCGTTTTCGAATGCGGCGCGCGTCATGACGTCGGTGGGGCGCAGGTCGTCCCAGACCATGTCCACGATCCGCAGGCCGGTTTCATAGCTGATCTGCCCGCGTTCGCGGTAGGGCGCGGGGATCGCCGCGGCACCGGGCAGTTGCATCCCCAGAGCCTCGGCCAGTGAATTCATCGTGGTCGCGGTGCCCATCGTGTTGCAATAGCCCACCGAAGGGGCAGAGGCTGCGGCCATGTCCATGAACTGATCGTCGTTGATTTCGCCGGCGGCCAGCATTTCGCGGGCCTTCCAGATGACGGTGCCGGACCCCGCGCGTTCGCCCTCGTGCCAGCCGTTCAGCATCGGGCCGACCGACAGCGCGATAGCGGGGATATTGACGGTGGCGGCGGCCATCAGCAGGGCAGGGGTCGTCTTGTCACAGCCGATGGTCAGCACCACGCCGTCGATGGGATAACCGTAAAGCGCCTCGACCAGACCGAGGTAGGCCAGGTTGCGGTCCAGACTGGCGGTGGGTCGTTTGCCGGTTTCCTGGATCGGATGCACCGGAATTTCGATCGGCACGCCACCGGCGGCGATGATGCCGTCGCGCACCCGTTTGGCCAGTTCGATATGGTGGCGGTTGCACGGCGACAGGTCGCTGCCGGTCTGGGCGATCCCGATGATCGGCTTGCCGCCCTGCAATTCCGCCCGTGTCATGCCGTAGTTGAGATAGCGTTCCAGATAGAGCGCGGTCATCTCCGGGTTGTCAGGATTGTTGAACCATTGCGCAGAGCGGAGGTCCTTTGGGGCGATCTTTGGCACGGGTGGTGTCCTTTGAATTCGGTTCGCGTGTTTTGAACATATCGAAACGCCGCTTTCCAGTGGCAGATGAAACCCGGCGGTCGCGCAGGCACGGTCATCGCCCACCCATTATGCGGTGCAAGACCGCCGGAGCAGCCGCGCACGCAGGCGAAAGACCCCGAGCGGCCTCACCCCCTACGAATACATCTGCAAAATCTGGACCTCAGAGCCAGATCGTTTCATTCTAAATCCCATCCAACACGTGCCGGGACTGAACACCCAGTGACGCGATGATCCGGCGGGCGGCGGCGCAGAGCGAGGCCTCGGTCGCGGACAGGATGTCGATGCGGTCGAAAATCTGGTCGTCGTCGACCAAGGTCTGCCGCAAGGCAGCACCGAATGTCATGCGCAGCTCTGTCCCAATGTTGAACTTGCAGATGTTGGACCCCCGCGCCAATGCGCTGCGCTGCACCGGCGGCACGCCCGACCCGCCGTGGATCACCAGCGGCACATCGGTCAGCGCCGCGATCTCGTGGATGCGCGCCTCGTCCAGCGCGGCCCCGGCCCCCTGTTGCAAATGCACGTTGCCGACTGAGACAGCCAGCGCGTCCACGCCCGTGTCGCGGGCGAATGTCGCGGCCTCTGCCGGGTCGGTGCCGATGGATGCCGCGCCCGCGTCATAGCCCACGAAACCGATCTCGCCTTCGCAGGACACGCCTGCCGCCTGCGCGATCCGCACGACCTGCGCAGTCTGTGCGATGTTGTCCGCCAGCGGAAGGCGCGATCCGTCGAACATCACCGAGGTGAACCCAAGGTCGATGGCGGCCCGGCATTCATCCAGCGAATGGGCGTGATCCAGATGGATGACGACCGGCACGCTGGCCGCATCGGCCAGATGCCGCATCATCCCGGCCAGAACGGGCAGGGGGGTATGCGCGCGACAGCCCGGCCCGGCCTGCAGGATCACGGGCGCGCGTTCAGCCTCGGCGGCGGTCACATAGGCGCGCATGTCTTCCCAGCCCTGACAGACCAGCCCTGCGATGGCATAGCCGCCCGCGCGGGCCGGGATCAGTACATCTGACAGCGTGGCAAGGGTCATTTGAATTTCGCGATCATGTCCTTGATGCCGGGGATGGTTTCGATCTGGTCGGCATGGCTGGGCTGGAAATACTGCACCAGCGGCCGCTGGCTGAGACCGCCGAGGATGGTAAAATAATACATCTCGTAGCCGGGCAGCACGGCGCAGGGATGATAGCCCCGGTCGATGCAGATCGTGGACCCATCGACGATGTGATAGGCGTCGCCCGGTTTGCCGTCCTCGCGTTGCAGCATTTGCAGGCCGGACCCGTGGTTGGGGCGGAACCGGAAATTATAGGTTTCGTCGTGGCGGGTTTCCTGCGGCAGACGGTCGGTGTCATGTTTGTGACTTGGAAAACCGGACCAGCCGCCCTGACCCACGGTATAAAGCTCGCTTACCAATAGGCGGCCCACCCGGTCGGCCTGTCTCTGGCCCAGGATATGCTTGATCTTGCGGTGGGTTTTCGTGTCGTCGCTGCCGTATTGCACAAGGTCGATCTGGTCGCGGCGCACATCGAAGGGGTCCAGCACCTTGTCGTATTTGGCGCCCGCAACGAATGTTTCTGTCGCGTCCGATGTGCAGGTGATCGTGACCTTGGCCCCCGACGGGATATAGGCGCCCTCCGGCTCTCCGTCCCAGACATCGGTGCCGCGTCCGCCCAGCCCGTCAAAGGCCACACCCTCGACCGCGACATCGACCGTGCCGGTGGCGGGCACGATACAGGTTTCGTAGCCGGGCACGCGGTAGTCGAAACTTTGCCCGCGGGTCAATTTGACGATGTTAAAATAGTTCAGCGGCACCGTGTCGTCGTCGATATCGACGATCGGGCGGTTGCTGTTGTCATAGGGGGCGATGTGCATGGGCGGTCCTTTTGTCGGCGCGTTGCACCCGGCTTGTCTGGGCGCAGATGGCAGGCTACTGATTTCGGGGGCGCGCGCAACGGTGCCCACACGAAGGGGAGGTCGTGACATGCGCGAGATCGGCATCGGGATCATCGGTGGCGGCTATATGGGCAAGGCCCACGCGGTGGCCATGTCCGTCGTGGGGGCCGTGTTCGGAACCGCCCTGCGTCCCCGGTTGGAAATGATCGCCGCATCTTCGCCGGACAGTGCGGCGCGCTATGCCCGTGATTTCGGTTTCGCACGCGCCGCCCCCGACTGGCAGACGCTGATTGCCGATCCTGCGGTCGAGGCCGTCATCATCGCCACCCCGCCGGATACGCATCACGCGATGGCACAGGCGGCCTTTGCCGCGGGCAAGCCTGTGTTCTGCGAAAAACCGTTGGCCGATACGCTGGAAAACAGCCGCGCCATGGTCGCCTTGGCCGAGGCATCCGGTGTCGCCCATATGGTCGGGTTCAACTATATCCGCACCCCCGCCAGCCAGTTCGCGCGGCAACTGCTGGCCGATGGGGAAATCGGGCGCGTCACATGGTTTCGCGGCGAACACACCGAGGATTTTCTGGCCGACCCGGATGCGCCGCACAACTGGCGCTGTGACGGGATGGCCAATGGCAACATGGGCGATCTGGCCCCGCATCCGGTTAATGCGGCCTTGGCACTAATGGGGCCCATCACCAGCGTCATGGCCGAGGTCGAAACGCTGCACACCGACCGTCCCGGCGGGCGCGTGACCAACGACGACCACGCCCAGATCATGTGCCGGTTCGCCAGCGGCGTGCTGGGCCACATCTATTCCAGCCGCACCGCCACGGGCCGCAAGATGGGCTATGCCTATGAAATTCATGGCACGCGCGGCGCGATCCGGTTCGACCAAGAGGACCAGAACGCCCTGTGGCTGTACAAGGCCGAAGGCCCCGAGGCGACACGCGGTTTTCGCAAGATCCTGACCGGCCCCGCGCATCCCGATTACGCGCCGTTCTGTCAGGGGCCCGGCCACGGCACAGGCTACCAGGACCAGATCATCATCGAGGCCAAGGATTTCCTGACCGCGATTCATGAACGCAAGTCCGTATTCCCTACCTTTCGCGACGGGCTTGCCGTGGCGCAGGTGATCGACGCGGCACTGACCTCGGCGCGGGAACGGCGCTGGGTCGATGTGCCCCAGACCTGAGGACCGACCATGACGATACGTATTGGCAATGCGCCCTGTTCCTGGGGTGTGGAATTCGCGGATGATCCGCGCAACCCCCATTGGCGCGATGTGCTGCGTGATTGCGCGGCGGCGGGATATGGCGGGATCGAACTGGGGCCCGTGGGCTATATGCCAGAGGACCCCGCGATGCTGCGTGATGCGCTGGATGAACATGCGCTGGACCTGATCGGCGGGGTGGTGTTCCGTCCGTTTCACGACCCTGCGGCCTGGGATGACGTCATGGACGGGGCGGTGCGGACCTGCCGCGCCTTGCAGGCGCATGGGGCCGAACATCTGGTGATCATCGATTCCATCTCGCCGCGCCGTGCGCCGACTGCGGGCCGCGCGGCCGAGGCGGAACAGATGGATGCCGCCGAATGGCAGGCGTTCCGCGACCGGATCATGACCGTCGCGCGCATGGCCGCCGATGACTATGGCCTGACGCCGGAACTGCATCCCCATGCGGGCGGGTTTCTGGATTTCGAGACCGAGGTCGAGCGCATCCTGTTGGAAACTGATCCTGCACAGCTGAAACTGTGCCTTGATACCGGGCATTGCACATATGCCGGGTTCGATCCGCTGGCGTTCATGCAGCGGCATATCGACCGGCTGACCTATGTGCATTTCAAGACGACGGACCCCGTGGTCAAGGCGGATGTGATCGCCAAGCGCACCGGGTTCTACGATGCCTGCGGGCAGGGCATTTTCTGCAACCTGTCGGATGGAGAGGTCGATTTCAAAGCGGTGCGCGCCCTGCTGCTGGATGCGGGCTATGCGGGATGGTGCACGGTCGAACAGGACTGCGACCCGACGCTGGATGTGTCGCCCGTGGCGGATGCGCGGGCCAACCGTGATTATCTGGCCGGGATCGGCTTTGACGAGGGGATTGTGACATGACGAAACTGAGATGGGGCATGATCGGCGGTGGCGAAGGCAGCCAGATCGGGCCGGCGCACCGGCTGGGCGCAGGGCTGGACGGTGCGTTTGAGTTCACCGCCGCCGCACTGGATCACCGCCCCGACGCGGGCCGCGCCTATGGTCAGACGCTGGGTCTGGCCGCCGACCGGTCCTATGGCGACTGGCAAGAGATGCTGGCGGGCGAGCGTGGGCGCCACGACCGTATCGACCTTGTGACGGTGGCCACGCCAAACGCCACCCATTTCGAAATCACCAAGGCCTATCTGGAGGCAGGGTTTCACGTTCTTTGCGAAAAGCCGATGACGATGACCGTCGAAGAGGGCGAAGAGATCGTCAGGATTGCCCGGACCACCGGGCAGATCTGTGCGGTGAATTATGGCTACAGCGGGTATTCACTGGTGCGCCACATGCGGGCGATGGTGGCGCGTGGCGATCTGGGTGCGATCCGTCTGGTCAAGGCAGAGTTCGCCCATGGTCACCACGCCGATGCCGCCGACGCTGACAATCCGCGTGTGCGCTGGCGTTATGATCCCGCACAGGCAGGGGTGTCGGCGCAATTTGCCGATTGCGGCATTCACGCGCTGCACATGGCGTCATTCGTCATCGGGCAAGAAGTGGAAAAACTGTCCGCCGACACCGTGTCCTGCATCCCCAGCCGCGTGCTGGAGGACGATGCAATGGTGAACATGCGCTTTGACGGCGGGGCTGTCGGGCGGTTGTGGACATCCTCGGTCGCGCTGGGACGCCAGCACGGTCTGACCTTGCAGGTCTTTGGTGAAAAGGGCGGATTGCGGTGGTCGCAGGAACAGCCCAACCAGTTGTTCTGGATGCCGCTCGGCGGGCGATTGCAGACCATCGAACGTGGCGAGGCGAAGCTGTCGCCAGAGGCCGACCGCACCAGCCGCGTCACGATCGGTCATGCCGAGGGGATGCCGCTGGCCTTTGCCAATATCTACCTCGATCTGGCTGCCGCGATCCGCGCCCATGCCGCGGGTCATCCTGTCGATCCCGCTGCCGATCTATATCCGCGCGCCGAGGATGGCTTGCGGTCCATGGCCGCCGTTTTCGCCGTGGCCGCCAGCGGGCGTGACGATGGCCGGTGGGTGGATGCGCGACCACCGATGTTCCGGGGGTAAGCGACATGACGCAGGACAGGACAGCAGGCTACTTCGACGCCGACGCAGGCGATCCAGAAACGTTGCGCGCGTTGATCGGGCGGCGGCTTGATCATGCGGATGTGCCCCATGCCGCGACGGTGACGCAACAGGTGCCAATCTACGACATGCACGCCCTGGCCCCGGCGCTGGCCGACCAGGACGCGCGGCGGGCATTGATGGCGGAATGGGCCTGGGTGCTGCGGGAATCCGCAGGGGTGATCGTTCTGCGCGGCAGCTATGGCGACACCGGCGTCATCGACCGGGCGACGGATGTGTTCAACGCCATCATCGCGGCAGAGGCGGCGCAGGGCGCGGGAAAGGGCGACCATTTCGCGGCATCGGGTGCCAATGACCGCATCTGGAACGCCTTGCAGAAACTGTGCCTGCGCGATCCCGCCTGTTTTGCCGGGTATTTTGCCAACGACGCCATTGCCGCTGTTTGCGAGGCCTGGCTGGGCCCGGCCTATCAGATGACCGCCCAGGTCAATCAGGTGCGCCCCGGTGGCAAGGCGCAGCAGGCGCACCGCGATTATCACCTGGGGTTCCAATCCGCTGCAGGGGCCGCGCGTTATCCCGTACACGCCCATGATCTGACCGCTGCGCTGACGCTGCAGGGTGGCATCGCGCATTGCGACATGCCCATTGAAAGCGGGCCTACGAAACTGCTGCCGTTCTCGCAGCTCTATCCGCCGGGCTACGTTGCGTTTCACGATCCCGCCCACCGCGCGCTGTTCGAGGATCACTGCATCCAGCTGCCGCTGGCCAAGGGCGACGTGATCTTTTTCAATCCCGCGCTGTTTCATGCGGCGGGCGAAAATCGCAGCGCCGACATCGCGCGGATGGTGATGCTGTTGCAGGTGTCCTCTGCCTTTGGTCGCGCCATGGAAAGCGTTGACCGCGCGGCGATGGTCCGTGCGCTCTATCCTGTGTTGTCGGGGTCCGCGATGACGGCGGCGCAGGTCGCTGCGGTGATCGCGGCCAGCGCAGAAGGCTATGCCTTTCCGACGAACCTCGACACGGACCCGCCGCTGGACGGCAACGCCCCGGTATCGCAGGCTGACATCCTGCGTCGCGCCCTGACCGAAAACTGGCCCGGCGACCGGCTGGACGCCGCGCTGACAGAAATGGACAACCGCCGATGCCCCTGAGTGACCTGATCAACGTGCGCGCGCCGTTCTTTGCGCCGCGGTCCCGCAGGCTGGTGGTCTGCATGGTGCTGTGGGGCTGGGCGCTGTTTGAGCTGCTGCTGGGCACGCCGCTGTGGACGATGATCGCCTGCGCCGCGGCGGGCTGGTGTACCTACGAATTTTTCGTAGTCTTTGACCCGGACAATTACCGCGACAAGGATGACCTTAGCTAAGGGCCAGCACGATCATGACGATTGCCATGCCCATCATCATCAGGTTTTCGGTCAGGCTGACGAACCCCAGCGGCACGTTGGAATTGCCGCCCACGCAGGCGCATTTCAGCTCTCGCTTGTCGATATAGACCGCCTTGAACACGCTGATGGCACCGACGGTTGAAATGAACAGCGCGGCAGGTGCTGCAAACGGGGTCAGCAGCATCCCCGTCATCAACACGCCCGCGCCGGTTTCGACCCAAGGGTAGACATAGGCATAGGGCACCCATTTGCGCGCCAGCAGGTCATAGTTCAGGAACATGGTGGAAAAGCTTTCGATGTCGCGCAGCTTTTGCATGCCCAGCAGAATCATCGAAACCGAGATGAACCAGCCCAACGTCTGCCATGTGATCGCCCCCAGAAAGCCGATCGACAAGGCCAGTGCCGTCGCGGCTGCCACTGCGAACAGATAGATCACCGGGCGATAGGTCGTGGCCTTTGGATCGTGGTCGGTCAAGGCCACGCGCAGATCGCTGTAACCCCCGATCCGTGTGCCGTCGATCCAGACCTGCGGGGTGGTCGGCACGTCGAACGTTTCCTTGAACGCATCGACCTCGGGGCGGGTGCGGAACAGGCGGTCGTCGATGTCATATCCCTTGGACTGCAACAGCCAGCGCGCCTTTTGCCCGGACGGACACAGGTGGTCGGGCAGGGCCATGCGATACAGAACGGCCGTTTTTCCGGTGGCCGCCGTGGCGGGGTCTGTCGTCACGTCGGACACGTTGCGGGTTTGGATCGACATCGTCTGCCTCCTGACAGGGGTGGTCATGTCGCATGTCGCGCCATGACGTTTTCAGGTGACCTATATACCCTATAGGGGTATATGACCAGAGGGTCACCGGACCCCAAGGAACAGGAGTGACCGGATGAAAGCCAACAAGCAGAAAACCCTCGACCGGCTGTCCCGCGTCGAAGGTCAGGTGCGCGGCGTGGCCCGCATGGTCGAAGAGGACCGATATTGCATGGACGTGCTGGCGCAGACCGCCGCGATCCGGTCAGCGCTGCTGGGTGTCGAACGGCTGGTTCTGGAAAACCACGCCGCCCATTGCGTCGAAACCGCGATCCGAAGCGGCGATCCGACCGAACAGCGCGCCAAGTTCGACGAGTTGATCGGCCTGCTGCAAAAGGCGTCCCGGTGACACGCATCGCCGCGTAACCAACATTATGTCATATAGCGATTGGTTCAGGGCAGTCTGCATGCGTGCGCTGCCAGCTTGTCCGGCGCACCATCGCTGCGCCCCGGTACGCTGGCAACAGAGCGGTCCCAGCCTCTGGCGCCGCTGGGATGCCTGTGGAAACCGGCAGTTGGTTCAGGAATGCAAGACGCGCCTTGGAGTTTTTCGCCAAGATCGCCGCGGTTGAGGGCGACGCACCGGCCCACATCCGACGACCGGATCACGCCAGTCAGTTGCGCCCTTTTGATCGGGGTCTTGCTTGTAGGTTGCGTCCGGGCTACTTGAAATTCGGTAATAGTGACGCCATATAGCGTCATATAAGCTGTTGGAACCCGTCATGCACATCACCCATTTTGCAGAAGCTGGACAATTCGAACCACGCAAGATCGCGGCTGTCCTGCGCACGTCATCCGAGGAAATCGCCCTAACGGTCGGTCTGGGCAAGGATGCCTTGCAGCGGCGTGCCCGCATTGGTTCGGACAAGACACAGCGCCGCCTGCGCGAACTGGTCGAGGTGCTGAACAAGGTTTCGCCACGCTTTGGATCGGAACTGATCGCCTATGCGTGGTATCGGTCCGAACCCCTGCCCGGCTTTGACGGCAGGACCGCCATGCAGCTGGTCCAAGAAGGCAAGGCGCAGCAGGTTCTGGAATATATCGACGCGGTCGATGCCGGTGTCTTTGCCTGATGCGACTCAGGCACGGGCGCTATACCGGGCCGCTTTTTCGGGCCCTGAACCCGGTCTATGCGCGCACCCCCCTGTCGGGGCACGGTGCGGCCCTGTTCGGCGGGCGCTTCAACCCCAAGGGGACACCGGCGCTGTATACCGCGCTCGATCCCGCGACAGCGCTGCGCGAGGCCCATCAGGTCGGCAGTCTGCAGCCCACGATCCTGGTGTCCTACACCGCAGACCTTGGCCCGATTTTCGATACGGGTGATGAACTGGCACTGAAACGATACGGTGTTACGCCAGCGCTGCTTGCCGATGCCGCATGGCGCAGCAGAATGCTGGATCATCAGACGGTGCCGACACAGGATCTTGCGCGCAGACTATCGGCGGACGGTTTTAATGGTCTGCTTGTTCGCAGCTTTGCCAAGGGCGCGGCGGCATCGGACATGAACCTCGTGTTGTGGGCATGGACGGACGGTGCCGGGTCCCTGATCGTTGTGGATGACGAGGACCGGCTGTCACGCATGTGATCGGCAGCGCAGGGCTCCGTCAGGCGGGACGCAGACGCCCTGTGATCACCGCTGACAGCCCCACCATGACCGTGGCCACACCCAGCATCAACGACAGACCGCCCAGCTGATAGGTCAGTCCCGACAGCACCGTGCCCAGCAGCCTGCCCGCCGCATTCGCCATGTAATAGAACCCGACATCCATGGTCACACGCTCGGCCTTGGTAAAGGCGAGGATCAGATAGGAATGCAGCGCCGAATTGATGGCGAACACCCCGCCAAAGGCCAAAAGCCCTGCCACAAGCGTGACGGTCAGCCAGGTCTGCGGGCCGCCCGCCACCAGTGCGGCCACCGTCAGAACCGCAGGCACCACGGCCAATGTCCAGCCCCAGCCGCGCGCCGCAAGGGTCAGATCGCCTTCGCTGCGCTGTGCGGCGCGCAGCAGGCGCGGCGATGCAGCCTGCACCATGCCATAGAGGATCACCCAGACCGCCATGAAGCTGCCGATCATGAAAAAAGCGGCCCGGTTGCCGTCGGTCGTGCCATCCGAAAGGACCGCGTAGAAATAGATCGGGATGCCCACGACGAACCAGACGTCGCGCGCGCCGAACAGAAACACCCGCGCCGCCGACAGCCAGTTGACGTTGGCGGATTTGGAAAACACCTCGCTGAATTTGGTGCCGCGTCGTCCGCGCGGCAGGCCCGGCGGCATCGCGATCAGCACCGCGATCAGGATCACCGCCAGCACGGCAGCCATCCCCAGCACCGCCCCGGTGAAACCGATCGTGGCCAACATGCCCGCCCCGGCGAGAAAGCCCAGCCCCTTGACCGCGTTCTTGGACCCGGTCAGCAAGGCCACCCAGCGGAACAATCCGCCGTCCTGCGCGGGGGCCAGCAGCTTGACCGCGGATTTCGACGACATCTTGGCCAGGTCCTTGGCCACGCCGCTGGCCCCCTGCACCACCATGACATAGGCGACCGACAGGCCCACGGTCCAGGCAGGGTCCAGCTGTGTCAGCGCCAGCAGTGCCAGCACCTGAATGCCCAGACCCGCATAGAGGGTGGCGGTCAGGCCGAACCGCGCCGCGATCCAGCCCGCGCACAGGTTGGTCACCATGCCCGCGATTTCATACAGCACGAACAGATAGGCCAGCTGCACCGGGCTGAACCCCAGCGTATGGAAATGTAGCAGCACCAGCATCCGAAGCGCGCCATCGGTCAGCATGAACGCCCAATAGGCCGCCGTGACGGCGATATAGGCTGACAGCCCCTCGGGGCGCGTGTTTGTCACGGTCACACCGAATTCCCGACCATCAGGGCCACGTCAACCAACCGGTGCGCGTAACCCATTTCGTTGTCATACCAGGCGTAGATTTTGACCTGCGTGCCGTTGATCACCATGGTCGATGGGGCGTCCACGATCCCCGACCGGGTGTCGTTGGTGTAATCCGACGACACCAGCGGGCGTTCCTCGTATCCCAGTATGCCCTGCAATGGTCCCTGGGCGGCCGCCTGGAACAGGGCGTTGACCTCTGCTGCGGTGGTCGGGCGTTCCACCTCGAACACGCAATCGGTCAGGGATGCGTTCAGCAGCGGCACGCGGACCGCGTGACCGTTCAGACGGCCCGTCAGTTCGGGGTAGATCAGCGTGATCGCCGTCGCACTGCCCGTCGTCGTGGGGATAAGCGAATTGAGCGCAGACCGTGCGCGGCGCAGATCCTTGGCCGGGCGATCCACGATGGTCTGGGTGTTGGTCACGTCATGGATCGTGGTGATGGACCCATGTTTGATCCCCAGACTTTCATGCACAACCTTGACCACCGGGGCCAGGCAGTTGGTCGTGCAGCTGGCCGCCGTGACGATCCGGTGGCGGGCGGCATCATAGGTGTCATGGTTCACGCCATAGACGATATTGGCCGCGTCGCCGTCCTTGACCGGGGCCGAGACCACGACCTTTTTCACGCCGGCGGCGAAATAGGGGGCAAGGGCTGCCTCGGATTTGAACACGCCGGTGCAGTCGATCACCACATCCACCCCGTCCAGCGGCAGATCCGCGATGTTGCGCGCGCCCACAAAGGGCAGCCGCACGCCGTCGATGGTCACGCTGTCGGCGTCGTGGCTGAAATCCGCATCCCAGCGACCGTGGACCGAATCGAATTCCAGCAGATGCGCCTGCATCGCGGGATCGCCCACCGCGTCGTTGATCCATGCGATCCTTGCGCCGCGTGCCAGCAGCGGTTTCAGGGCCAGTTTCCCGATGCGGCCAAGGCCGTTGAGGGCATAGGTGGTCATGCGGCAAATCCTTTTTGTGCAGCAATGTCATCGACCGCCCGTTGCAGGGCGATCCGGTCCAGCGATGTGACCGGCAGCGCCGCAAAGGCCCTGATCCTGTGCAGCAACGCGCCATAGGTCTGGTGGAACGCCAGCGCGCGTTCCGCGTCCGTGCCTGTCACGGCGGCCGGATCGGGCAGACCCCAGTGGCCGCTGATCGGTTGCCCCTGCCAGGCGGGGCAATCCTCGTTCGCGGCCTGATCGCAGACGGTGAACACGAAATCGAAATCGGGTGCATCGGGGGTCTGAAACACGGTCACGCTCTTGGCCTCCAGCGTGGCGGTGTCGTGCCCCTTTTGCTGCAGCAGTGCGACGGCATCGGGGTTTAGCGCGGACCGTGGCCGGGTGCCTGCGGACCAGACGTCGAACCTGTCGCCTGCCACGGCCCGTAGGATGGTTTCGGCCATGATCGACCGCGCGGAATTGCCGGTGCACAGGAACAGCACCTTGAACTTGCGACCCGCAGCATCGGCAGCGGGCCTATCCATCGCCAGCGGCGTGCAGATGTCGGGCCGCCCCCGGCAGCAATCGTGCAGCAGGTAGTCGAATGTCTCGCGCGCGCTGTCCAGCCGGATGGCATAGCGCAGGGATGTCCCGGCGCGTTCCTGATCCACCAGTCCGGCCTGCATCAGCGCGCCGATATAAACGGACAACGTATTGGGTTTCAGCCCCAGCGCCCGCGCCAGTTCGCTGGCGGGCACATGATCGGGATAGCGGCGCATCAGCAGCCGAAACAGCGCAAGGCGTTGCGGATGGCCCAGGATGGACAGACGGTGTGCGATCATTGATTCCATATTTCACGAATTACGGAATTAGTATTCTATCGGCAAGTGTTTCCTGACCAGCAGAGCCAGAAAACGCGGCACCCCGCCCGTCACAGAACCGTTTCAAAACCGTAAAGAGCCTGAAACAAAACCGTCACGGTTCTGTCGTCAGACGCCCTTATCCCGCCCTCAAACCAAGGGGGTGACATGCTCAGGATAGACGCACTGACAAAACGGTTTGGGGACAAGACAGCCGTGGACACGGCCAATATCGTCGTCACGAAACCCGCCATGATCGGGATCATCGGCCGTTCCGGTGCCGGCAAGTCGACCATGCTGCGCATGATCAACCGCCTTAGCGACGCAACCAGCGGCACCATCATGTTCGGGGATGAAAACATCACCGCGCTGCGCGGTGCCGCCCGGCGCGATTGGCAATCCCGCTGCGCGATGATCTTTCAGCAGTTCAACCTCGTGCCGCGCATGGACGTGGTGTCCAATGTGCTACACGGCACGCTGAACAAGCGGTCGACCCTTGCCACGCTGTTCAACCTGTATCCGCAGTCCGACATTCATCATGCGATCGAAATCCTCGACCGTCTGGGCATCGCGGAACAGGCCCCCAAACGCGCCGAGGCCCTGTCAGGTGGCCAGCAACAACGCGTGGCCATCGCCCGCGCCCTGATGCAGGACCCTAAGATCATTCTGGCCGACGAACCCATCGCATCGCTTGATCCGATGAACGCGCAAGTGGTGATGCAGGCCCTGCGTGCCATCCACGAAGAGGACGGCCGCATGGTGATCGCCAACCTGCACACGCTGGATACCGCGCGCCGCTACTGCGACCGCGTGATCGGGATGCGCGACGGGCGCATCGTGTTTGACGGCACCCCCGAGGAACTGACCACCGCCACCGCGCGCGACATCTATGGTGCCGGCGCGGATTTTTCCGAGGCCGCCACATCCACCGAAATCGAAACACTGGACAGGCCCGAGGTCCGTTTGGCCGCGGCATACGCCTGAACCAGCACCACCCCGCAGACTTCGCGGGCCACCTTCATCAAACCCAATGGAGAACATGATGAAAAAGACCCTCGCCCTGGCGCTTGCCGCCACCACGACACTGTCATCCGGCGCTTTCGCCCAAGAGATCACGGAATTCCGCATCGGCATCCTGGGCGGCGAAAACGCACAGGACCGCATGAACAGCTACCAGTGCCTGGCCGACTACACGACCGAGGCGCTTGGCGTCGAAACCCGCCTGTTCGCCCCCGCCGACTACAACGGTGTGATCCAGGGCCTGCTGGGCGGCAGCATCGACATGGCGTGGCTGGGCGCATCCGCCTATGCCTCGATCTTTCTTCAGGACCCCGAGGCCGTCGATCCCGTGCTGATCAAGGTGAACCTTGACGGGTCCGTTGGCTATCATTCCATCGGGTTTGCCCGCGCCGACAGCGGCATCACCTCGCTGGACGACATGGAAGGCAAGGTGTTCGGCTTTGGTGATCCGAACTCAACCTCCGGCTACCTGATCCCCTCGATCGAGATTCCGCAGTACAAGGACGGCATCACGATGGAATCGGGTGAATACTTTGGCGAGGTCTCCTTTACCGGCGGTCACGAACAGACCATCGTCGCTGTCGCAAACGGCGATATCGACGGCGGCGTGACCTGGGCCGACGGCCAGGGCAACTGGGAAGACGGCTACAACTCTGGCGCGCTGCGCAAGGCCGTGGATGCCGGTCTGGTCGACATGAACGACCTGGTCGAAATCTGGAAATCCGCCGTCATCCCAGAGGGCCCCGTCGTCCTGCGCAAGGCCCTGCCGGCCGATGTGCGCGAAACCATGACCACACTGGTCGCCAACCTGTATGAAAACGACCCCGATTGCGCCTATGGCGTGGCGGCCGGTGACACGCTGGGTTTCCAGCCCGTCACCCATGACATGTACACAAGCATCGTCGCCGCGCGTCAGGCCGTGATCGGCAACTGAACCAGTTGAACCATTGATCCGGCAGCCCCCCGCGGGCTGCCGGTCTTTCTATGTCCGGGGGCAGGATGTCAGACATATCACTCAGCGGCGGTGAGGTGCGCGTGGACAGCATACAGTCCAGCTATATGGCGCAGGTCCAGCGCCGCAGACTTTATGGCGGGTTGATGCTGCTGCTGTTCGTCGTGCTGATGGTGTCCGGTTTCAACGTTGCCGACGACCGCAACGCAGGCGGGTTCTGGCAAGGCCTGCACCAGATCGGCGACTATCCCGCCGATGTGCTGTCAGAAGCCTGGGAAAAACGCGGCGACCTGCCCGGCCTGATGGCCAAGTATTTTCCGGCCTTGGTGGAAACCATCAACATCGCCGCCGTATCGACCCTGATCGGCGCTGTCGGCGGGTTGTTCCTGTCGCTCTTGGGGACGCGCGGTCTTGCGAAATGGCCACGCCTAATTCCGCTGTTTCGCCGTATCTCGGACATCATGCGCGCGGTGCCCGAAATCGTCATCGCGCTGGTGCTGATCTTTGTGCTGGGCGGTGGTCCGGTGCCTGCGATGATCGCTATCGCGATCCACACGGCAGGCGCACTTGGCAAGATGTTTTCCGAGGTGGCCGAAAACGCTGACCTCAAACCGGTCGAGGGTCTGGCATCGACCGGCGCCACATGGTTCCAGCGGATGCTGCTGGGCGTCCTGCCGCAGGTCGCGCCCAACTATGTCAGCTACACGCTGCTGCGGTTCGAAATCAACATCCGCGCCTCGGCGATCCTGGGTTTCGTCGGCGCAGGCGGTCTGGGCTACGAGCTGCGCAATTCAATGGCCTGGGGGCCGGGCCGGTTCGACGAGGCCGCCGCCATCTTTGTCCTGTTGTTCGGCACCATCGTGTTCTTTGACCAGGTGTCCAGCCGCTATCGCAACCGCCTGACAGAGGGGCAGGGTCAATGACTGCGACCGATATCAACACCGATCTTTCCGTAGCCAAACATCGGGCAGAGGATCTGTTCCGCCGCAAACGGCTGTTCGCGCTGGGGGTTCCTTCGGTGATCGGGGCCTACCTGATCTATATCTTCTTTGCCTTTGACCTGCCGGGGCTCGCGCAGCGTGCCAGCCTCGAAAACGCGATCACGCTGGCTGCCGACAGCTGGTCGCACAAGGTGCACGTCAACCGTGACAACAGGTCCGGCGACATCACCTATGCGATCGAGGGTGAACGCAAGGGCACCTATCCCGACGGCATGCGCCCCGATTGGGTCAGCGGCACCGAAGGCGGGCTGACCATCGACCTGGGCGCGGGCCATATCGTGCGCTACCTGCCCGACCGCGTGACAGAAATCGACGTGCCGGGGTTCCAGCGCATTACCGTGCAGGCCGAAGGCCGCAGCTTGGCCAGCAATCTGCCTGACGACCTGCCCGACTGGATTTCCGCCACCACCCGCCGCATCGGGATCACCACCCCCGAGGGCCGGATCACCCTGACCGGGTCACGCAGCGAGGTATTCAACTATTTCCCCGGCTGGGAATTGTTCTGGTTCACGCTGGACAGCCCCTATTACGGACAGGGCTTGACGGCGATCCTGTTCGGCGACCGCATCGACCCTGCGCGCCCCAATATCGCGGGGGCCGTATCGGACTGGTGGAACAACGCTATGTGGCGGCACAAGGATGTGGCCTGGGCCATCGGCGAGACGATCCTGATGGCCTTTCTGGGGACGATGGGTGCGGCGATGATCGCCCTGCCGCTGGGCTTTCTCGCGGCCAAGCGGTTTTCGCCGATCATGCTGGTGCGCGCGGCGACCCGGCGTCTGTTCGATTTCGTGCGCGGCGTCGATGCGCTGATCTGGACGGTGGTTCTGGCGCGCGCCTTTGGCCCCGGCCCACTGACCGGTGCGCTTGCGATCCTGATCACCGACACCGGCACCTTTGGCAAGATCTTCTCCGAGGCGCTGGAAAACGTCGATCAACGCCAGATCGAGGGCGTCGCATCCACCGGTGCCAAACCGATCCAGCGCTACCGGTTCGGCGTGATCCCGCAGGTGGTGCCGGTGCTGCTGGCGCAGATCCTGTATTTTCTGGAATCCAACACCCGGTCCGCCACGATCATCGGTGCGATCACCGGCGGCGGCATCGGCCTGATGCTGACGCAGGCGATCCAGACCCAAAAGGACTGGGAAGAGGTCGCCTATTACATCGTCCTCATCATCGCGATGGTCATGTTCATGGACTGGTTTTCGGGCTGGCTGCGCGGCAAGCTGATCGGACGCAATGACTGATGGCCCGTGTCCTGATCACCGGGGCCAATCGCGGCATAGGTGCGGCCCTGATGATCGCCGCACGCGCCGCGGGCCACAGCCCCATCGGCACCACGCGCCATGGCGGTGACGGGTTCACGGCATTGACGCTGAACCGGCCCGGCACGGTCGCTGCGGGCATCATCACACTCATCGACCGTCTGACGATGGCCGACACCGGAAGATTTCTGCACTTTACCGGCAAAGAAAGGCCGTTCTGACCATGCCACGCCTGTCCGCCGACAAAGCCTTTGTGCATCCCGACTGCGACATCACCGACAGCCACTTTGGCGCCTATGTCGAAATCGGCCGTGGCAGCCGCATCGGCAACACGACATTCGGCGACTACAGCTATTGCGACCGCTACGCCGATATCGCCAATGCCCGGATCGGCAAATTCGCCAATATCGCGGCCTTTACCCGGATCGGTGCCACCGATCACCCGCTGGACACGGCGGCCTGTCACCATTTCCTCTATCGCTCGGATGACTATTGGGATGATGCCGACCGCGACCCCGCATTCTTTGCCCATCGCGCAAGCCGGCTGGCGCATATCGGGCATGACACCTGGATCGGCGCGGGTGCCATGATCAAGCCGGAGGTGACGCTGGGCCATGGGGCCGTGGTGGCAGCCGGCGCCGTGGTGACCCGAGACGTGGACCCCTATACCATCGTGGCAGGCACGCCCGCGCGCCCACTGCGCCTGCGCCAGCCGCGCGACATCGCGGACCGGCTGATCGCACTGGCGTGGTGGGACTGGCCGCACGACCGCCTGCGCGCGGCACTGTCCGATTTCCGCAACCTGTCTGCCGCGGCCTTTCTGGACCGCTACGAGGACGCGACCTGATCCGGCTGTCACGCGACTGTTGCCTGACGGTCGTAATCAGATGCGACCCAGGCAACATGGTGCAGAACATGGACAGCCCCGCCCGTTCCCACGTCAGCTATGCCACTGCGGCGCAGTCGCGCGCGGGCCGCACCATGATCAAGCTGATCGAGAACGCGACCGGCCGCCTGCACCTGATCCAGCGCGCCCGCGACTATGATCTGGAAATCCGGCAGGGCCGCAATTTCTGGGAGGTCATGGTCGACCGCTACGGGCTCAGCCTTGACGTGATGTCGGGCGCGATCACCGACATTCCCGCCACCGGGCCGCTGGTCGTGGTGGCCAATCATCCGTTCGGCATCCTTGACGGGCTGATCATGGGATACCTGTTGTCGGTGCGGCGGCCTGATTTCCGCATCCTGGCCAACAGCGTGTTTCAGGACGCGCCGGACCTCGACCGGGTGGTGCTGCCGGTCAATTTCGCGCAGACGCGGAACGCTGTGAAACAGAACCTCGAGACCCGCGCGGCGGCCATCGGTTGCCTGCGGGCGGGCGGTGCAATCGGCGTGTTTCCCGGTGGGACTGTCTCGACCGCGGCCAGACCCTTCATGCAGCCGCTGGACCCCGGCTGGCGCAGGTTCACCGCGCGCATGATCGTCAAATCCAGCGCCACTGTCGTGCCCGTCTATTTCGACGGACAAAATTCACGCCTGTTCCAGCTTGCAAGTCATATCCACCCCAACCTGCGGGTCGCGCTCTTGCTCAAGGAATTTCGCAGGCGCACCAACAAACCCGTGCGCATCGCCATCGGCGCGCCCATCGCGCCAGCGCGGATCGCGCGCTATGCCGATGATGCGCAGGGCATGATGGATTTTCTCAGGACCGAAACCTATGCGCTGTCGCCCCGGCAGATCGCACCGCAGGCCTATGGTTTCGAATTCGAGGACCGCTATCGCGCGTGACGCGCTCAGGCGTCGATGGTCAGCGTCACGCGGTCGCCCGCGAACCAAGTGCGGCCGTATTCGACGGGGGAACCGTCTTCGCCCACATTGACCGCCGAGGACCGCAGCAAAGGGTCGCCTTCGGTCAGGTGCAGGTGCAGCGCCTGCGTGGCGGTCGCCCGGACGGCCGTCAGCCGTGTCGTGGCCCGCGTGTAATCGGCGGCCCCCGCCGCCGCCAGCGCGGCCGTCACGCTGCGGGTCTGTTCCAGCGCCTGCACGATTCCCGGCAGGCGCGACAGGGGAAACAGGCTCTCGAACAGGGCGATGGGCTGGCCGTCGGACAGCGACAATCCGTGATAGGCGCAGACGGCATCGCCTTCGGCCAATGCCAGCGCCTGCGCCTCGCCCGCGCTGGCGCTGCGCGTATCCAGATACAGCAGCCGTTTTTCCGGCCTGCGCCCGGCGGCGATCAGGTTGTCGTGGAACCGCACCCTGCGCCCGATGGGATAATCGGTCGGCGTCGCGGTGACAAAGGCCCCTGCCCCGCGCCGCCTGCGCACCAGCCCCTCGGCGACCAGCGCAGACACACCGTGCCGCACTGTATGGCGGTTGACCCCGAACCGTTCGGCCAAGGCAGCCTCGGTCGGCAACCGATCGCCGGGGGCGTGACGCCCCTCGCTCAGGTCCGCGCGCAGGGCATCGGCGATCGCCTGCCACACCGGGGTCTTGGGGGATCTGTCACGCAAACTTCACAAATCTCTTCTGTCTTTTGGCGGGGGTTCGGTTAGAATATGTATAGTTGTATAGTATCTGCAAAAGTTGTCGAGATGAAAGATTCCCCCGACCACGACAATCCGCGCAAGGTCTGGATGGGCCTGATGGCCAAGGCGCCCGAGGGCCGCGTTGCAGCGCTGCTGGATGCGGCCATGACGCGCCCGGCCTACCGTTGGTTGCGGGCCCCCGAAATCGGCACGGCCATGGTGCGCGGACGCGCCGGGGGAAGGGGTGCCGCGTTCAACATGGGCGAGGTGACGGTGACCCGCTGCGCCTTGACGCTGGACGACGGGACCGTCGGTCACGCCTATGTGCAGGGCCGCCGCACCGCCGACGCCACCGCCGCGGCACTGGTCGATGCGCTGATGCAGGGACCGGATGCCGACCGCATCCGTACCGCCGTGCTGGACCCGCTGGCCGACGAACAGACCGACAGGCGCGCCGCGCGCGCCACCCGTGCCGCCGCGACCAAGGTCGAATTTTTCACCATGACAAGAGGAGAGGACTGATGCAGCCCGACACCCTGTCCGGCGGGTTCGATCACCCCGCGATCCAGTCCGCCCACGCCTATCGCAGCATCCTGGATGCGATGGCCCGTCCCGGCAGCCGGCGGGACATCGCGGGTGTGCAGCCACCAGCGCCCCTGTCGCCCGCGGCGGGCGCGGTCCTGCTGACCCTGTGCGATGGCGACACCCGGGTGTATCTGGCAGGTGACGCAGACACCGCCGCCGTGCGCGACTGGCTGGCGTTTCACACCGGCGCACCGCTGACTGGCCCGTCGGACTGCATGTTCGCGGTCGGCATCTGGGACGCGCTGATGCCGCTGGACACCTATCCGACCGGCACAGCCCAATATCCCGACCGTTCGGCGACCCTGATCGTGGACCATGCCGACTTGACCGGGCCCGGCGCCACCCTGACCGGGCCGGGCATTCAGACACAGGCCAACCTGCCGTTGCCCGACATCGCGGCCTTTCGTGCCAACCGGGCGTTGTTTCCGCGCGGTCTGGATTTCATCCTGACCAGCGGCACCCGGCTGGCGGCCCTGCCGCGCTCGACCCGTGTCAGCGCAACCGCCGAGGTGTCGTGATGTATGTCGCAGTCAAAGGCGGCGAACGCGCCATCCAGAACGCCCATGCCTGGCTGGCCGAGGAACGCCGCGGCGACCGGGATGTGCCCGAACTGGGCACCGCACAGATCCGCGAGCAGCTGAAACTGGCCGTCGATCGCGTCATGGCCGAGGGGTCGCTGTATGATCCCGACCTGGCCGCGCTGGCGATCAAACAGGCGCGCGGCGACCTGATCGAGGCGATTTTCCTGATCCGCGCCTATCGCACGACCCTGCCCCGGTTCGGCGCATCGCGCCCCGTCGATACGGCCGCCATGGCCTGTGACAGGCGCATCTCGGCCACGTTCAAGGACCTGCCCGGCGGACAGATCCTGGGGCCGACATTTGACTACACGCACCGGCTGCTGGATTTCAAACTGGCCGCCGATGGCGTGGTGCCGGATGCCCCGCAACAGGACGCCGCGACAGGCCCGGTGCCCCATGTCACCGGGTTCCTCAACCGCGAGGGCCTGATCGAAGAGGCCCCGCACGACGACACAACGCCCCCTGACCTGACCCGCGAACCGCTGGAAATGCCCGCCGACCGGGCGCTGCGCCTGCAGGCGCTGACCCGCGCTGACGAAGGCTTCACCCTCGGCCTCGCCTATTCGACGCAGCGCGGGTACGCCCGCAACCACGCCTTCGTGGGTGAATTGCGGATCGGCACGGTGGCCGTCGAAATGGACATTCCCGAGCTGGGCTTTGCGGTCGAGATCGGCGAGGTCACGCTGACCGAATGCGAGACGGTCAACCAGTTCAAGGGATCGAAAACCGAACCGCCGCAATTCACGCGCGGCTATGGTCTGGTGTTTGGCCAATCCGAACGCAAGGCCATCGCCATGGCGCTGGTGGATCGGGCCCTGCGCTGGCAGGAACTGGGCGAGGACGACGTGGGCGCACCCGCACAGGACGCCGAATTCGTCCTGTATCACGCCGACAACATTCAGGCGACGGGTTTCCTCGAACACATCAAGCTGCCCCATTATGTCGATTTCCAGTCGGAACTGGAGCTGGTGCGCAAACTGCGCCGGACGGCGGGTGCGGCACCGGGGCAGGAGGCCGCAGAATGAACGTGGATACAGTCGTATTCGACATCGGCGGCGTGCTGGTGGACTGGCAACGCCAACCGTCTTGGCCAGAGAACTTGCGGCCGCAACTGCAACACAGGGGGCTCTTGTGACCGATCAGGCCTATAATTTCGCCTATCTGGACGAACAGACCAAACGGATGATTCGCCGCGCCATCCTCAAGGGTGTGGCGATCCCCGGCTATCAGGTGCCCTTTGCCAGCCGCGAAATGCCGATGCCCTATGGCTGGGGCACCGGCGGGGTGCAGGTATCGGCGGCCGTGCTGACCCCTGACGATACACTCAAGGTGATCGATCAGGGCGCCGACGACACCACGAACGCGGTGTCGATCCGCAGCTTCTTTGAACGGACGGCGGGCGTTGCCACGACAACGGCGACCCGCGACGCCACCGTGATCCAGACCCGGCACCGCATCCCCGAGGAACCGCTGACCGAAGGTCAGATCCTTGTCTATCAGGTGCCGATCCCGGAACCGCTGCGGTTCCTTGAACCGCGCGAAAGCGAGACGCGCAAGATGCACAGCCTGGAAGAATACGGGCTTATGCATGTCAAACTCTACGAGGATATCAGCCGCCACGGCCATATCGCCACCTCTTATGCCTACCCGGTCAAGGTCGAGGGACGCTATGTCATGGATCCCTCGCCGATCCCGAAATTCGACAACCCCAAACTGTCTGGCACGCCCGCGATCCAGCTGTTCGGCGCGGGCCGTGAACAGCGGATCTACGCGCTGCCGCCCTATACGCAGGCGGTCAGCCTGGATTTCGACGATCACCCGTTCACCCCGTCCAAGGCAGATCACCCCTGCGGCCTGTGCGCCGCGACCGACAGCTATCTGGACGAGGTGATCACCGACGATCAGGGCGGGCGCATGTTCGTCTGTTCAGACACCGATTACTGCACGGCGCGTCAGTCCGCCGGCCACAAGGGAAAGGACGCGGCATGACCCCGCTGCTGTCGGTGCAGGGCATCACCAAACACTATGGCACCCATATCGGCTGCGCCGACGTTTCCTTTGACCTCTACCCCGGCGAGGTCATGGGGATCGTGGGCGAGAGCGGGTCCGGCAAATCCACCTTGTTGAACTGCATGGCGGGGCATCTGGCACCGGATGCAGGACGGGTCGTGTTCGACACCCGCAAACCGCCACAGGGCGACGCGGCAGATCATGAAAATCACGGGCCGCGCGATACCGTCACCATGTCCGAACCCGAACGCCGGATGCTGTCGCGCACCGATTGGGCGTTTGTTCATCAGCATGCCCGCGACGGGCTGCGCATGGGGGTGTCGGCGGGTGGCAACGTGGGGGAACGGCTGATGGCCGTGGGCGCGCGCAACTACGCATCGATCCGGGATCAGGCCACCGACTGGCTGGGCCGGGTGGAAATCGACGCCGGACGCATCGACGACAGGCCCACCACGTTTTCGGGCGGGATGCAGCAACGGTTGCAAATCGCCCGCAATCTGGTCACCGGGCCGCGGCTGGTGTTCATGGACGAACCAACGGGCGGGCTGGATGTGTCCGTGCAGGCGCGACTGCTGGACCTGTTGCGCGGGCTGGTGCGCGACATGGGGCTGTCCGCGATCATCGTGACCCACGATCTGGCCGTGGTGCGCCTGCTGGCCGACCGCATCATGGTGATGAAATCCGGCCGCGTGGTGGAATCCGGCCTGACCGATCAGGTGCTGGACGACCCGCAGCACGCCTACAGCCAGCTCCTTGTGTCCTCCGTCTTGCAGGTTTGAACGATGATTACGCTGACCGATGTGTCGAAAACCTTTACGCTGCATAACCAGGGCAGCGCCGTGATCGCGGTGATCGACAAGGCGAACCTGACCGTGGCACCTGGCGAATGCGTGGCGCTGACCGGCGCGTCGGGGGCGGGAAAATCGACCCTGATGCGGATGATCTACGGCAACTACCTGACGCAATCGGGGTCCATCCGTATCGGTGATGTCGACCTGGTGCAGGCCCAGCCGCGCGATGTGATCGCCCTGCGCCGGGCAAAACTGGGTTACGTCAGCCAGTTTTTGCGGGTGGTGCCGCGCGTGCCGACGCTGGACGTGGTCGCAGAACCCTTGCGCGTCCTGGGCATCCCCGCGCCAGCCGCACAGGACCGCGCCCGCGCCTTGCTGACCCAGCTCAACATCCCGCAGCGGCTGTGGGGGCTGTCCCCCACCACCTTTTCGGGGGGCGAACAGCAACGGGTCAACATCGCCCGCGGATTTGCCCACCCCTATCCCGCGTTGCTGCTGGACGAACCCACCGCAAGTCTCGATCCCCACAACCGCGAAATTGTGCTGTCCCTGATTGCGGATGCCAAGGCGCGCGGTGCCGCGATCATCGGCATCTTTCATGACGCCGAGGCGCGCGACAGCATATGCGACCGCGAAATCGACGTTGGTGCCTTTACCCCGCAGGCCGTGGCATGACGGCGGGGGGCGCATCCGCAGGCCGCCTGATCGCCGTCGTCGGCCCCTCGGGCGTGGGCAAGGACAGCGTGATGCGCGGCCTCTGCGCGGTCATGCCCGACCTGCATCTGGTGCGCCGCGTCATCACCCGCGCGCCCGATCTGGGCGGCGAGGATTACGACGCCGTCACCCCTGCCGCATTCGACGACATGGCGGAAAACGGCGCCTTTGTCGTGCATTGGTGCGCACACGGCCTGCATTACGGCATCCCACAGACGGTGCGGTATCAACTGGCCAAGGGAACCCATTGCATCGCCAATTTCTCGCGCAAGGCGCTGGCCGCCGGGGCCGATGCCTTTGCCGGCATGCTGGTGCTGCACGTGACGGCGACCCCCGAAACCATCGCAGCGCGTCTGGCCGCGCGCGGACGCGAAACCCGGTCCGAAATCGCAAACCGTCTGGCACAGGCGGACAAACCGCTACCTGCCGGACTGGACGTCCTGCACCTGTCGAACGATGGCCCGCTGGATCAGACCATCGCACGCGCGCTGGCGCTACTTGAACCCGTCAGGGCGTAGCGATGGATCAGCGCAAACCGCCCGTCATCCCCCGCGCCGCACAGCGCAATCTCGTTCAGCGCAAAGGGCGTGGGCAAGGCGGGCAACCGGTCACGCAAGGCGGCCTCCCACTGCGGCAGGGCCTCGGGCGTCAACTGGCCCGACAGGGTCATGTGAAACCGGAAATCATCCATCACGTAGGGATAGCCCCAGGTTGTCAGGTTTGCCTCTTGGCGCGGGGTCAGCCCGGCCTGCCTGCGGCGGTCCAGTTCGGCTGCACTGGCCGGGGCACGGAATCGGTCCAATGCGCGCACGCAGTCGCCTGCCACGCGGGTCAGACCGTCCACCGGGCCTGCGGGCGTCAACGCCAGAAAACGGCCGATGCGCGACAGTTCCAGCCCGTCGCAAATCGCGGGCGCAACCTGCGCCGCCAATGCGGCCACCGCCTGGCCCAGATCGACTTGGGTCAGGCCGTCCCGCAACCTGAGCGGCGGCTTGAGCGTGCCGTGAAACCCGTATTTGCGCGGTGTCATGGTGATGTCATGCAAACCGGGCAGATCGCACTGCGGCACGGCGCAGCCTTTCAGCACGTCCCATCCCAGCCATGCCGCGCCAAAATCGGCCAGCGGCCCGTCCGGCGGGATATAGTAGATCGCAAAGCGAGCGTATGACATGAATTCCCCTATGCTGTCGGCATCCTTGACCAAACCATGTGACACGACGATGTCAAACGACCTGTGCCTGGCCAATGCGCGGCTGGTCCTGGCGGACCGTGTCGTGCTGGGGTCCGTCACCATCGCAGACGGCCAGATCTTCCGGATCACCGACGGCAGCAGCGTCCCCGATGGGGCCATCGACTGCGGCGGTGACCTGTTGCTGCCCGGCTTTGTCGAGTTGCACACCGACAACGTCGAACGCCACATGGAACCGCGCCCCGATGTGGACTGGCCGCATCTGCCCGCACTTTTGGCACATGACGCCGAACTGGCCGCCTGCGGGATCACGACCGTGTTCGATGCGATGCGCGTGGGATCCATCCATTCCGGCAAGGGCCGCTATATCGACTATGCTCGCACCCTTGCGGACGAAATGCTGACAGCCCGCGACCGCGGCATGTTCAAGATCAGCCATTTCCTGCACCTGCGGGCCGAAATCTGTTCAGAAACCCTGCTGGAGGAACTCGCAGCCTTTGACCCCGTCGATCGTGTCGGCATCGTCAGCCTGATGGATCACACCCCCGGTCAGCGCCAATTCCGCGACCTCAGCGCGCTCAAGGCCTATGTGGCGAAAAAGCGGGGCATGAACGACGATGAATTCGCCCAGCATGTGGCGGACCTGCTGGCGCTGCGGGCGCGGCTGGGTGACAAACACGAAAACGGCGCGGTGACCGAGGCCAGACGCCTTGGGGCGGTTCTGGCCAGTCACGACGACACGACGGCGGAACATGTGGCGACATCCGCGGGCCACGGCGTCGGGTTCGCCGAATTTCCCACGACACTGGCTGCGGCGCAGGCCTGCCGCGCGCATGGCATCGCGGTGATGATGGGGGCACCCAACCTGATCCGGGGCGGGTCGCATTCGGGCAATGTCGCTGCGTCTGAACTGGCGCGTCATGACCTGCTGGACATCGTGTCATCCGACTATGTGCCCGCCGCCCTGCTGGGGGCCGCGTTTCAGCTGGCACAGATGTGGGATGACCTGCCGCGCGCGATTGCCACCGTGTCGGCCAATCCCGCACGCGCGGCTGGGCTGACCGACCGTGGCAGGCTGGAAACGGGATTACGCGGCGATGTGTTGCGGGTCAGGATGTTCGACGACACCCCCGTCTTGCGGGGGGTCTGGTCGCGGGGTGTCAGGGTCAGCTGACGGTCTGGTCTGTCAGGTAACGCTTAATCGCCAGTTCGCAGGCCCCGGCAAAGGCTGCGGGTTCCGCCGGATCGAAACGATCCCTGCCTGCATGGAACACGCGCGGACCGCGCCCGTCCTTGCGGTGCACCCAGACCGCGGCAATGGCGTTCCGGTCGTCAGTTTCGGCGATGTAATGTGTGACGGGCATGACAGCGACCTTTGTAATGGTTTTGTGAATGCTAAGGCGATTCGCCAGACCCGCAAACCGTTTCGTGCGCCTGCGCGACTATCCCCGGCCAGACACAAGGACCAGATCCCGTCCGCCCGGTCTGCGACATCTACGCTGCCTTGCCTGTCTTTACGAAGGCCCCAACTGGCCTACCATTGCTATCCCATCGGGATGGAGGATGACATGAAAACGCCGATCGCGACACTCATCGGGCTTTTGGCCCTTGCCGACACGGTGTCTGCCGAACCAGCACGGTTCGAACTGGACCCCGCACACACGACGATTGCCTTTCTGGTGGATCATGTGGGCTATGCTGCAACGCTGGGCCTGTTCGCCGAAGTCAGCGGCGGTTTCACCTACGATACCGAAACGCAGGAGTTGAGCGATCTGGAGGTGACGGTCCGCACGCAAAGCGTCGAGACATTGAACGATGCCCGCGACGAACACGTGCGATCGGGCGATTTTCTGGCCGTGGCCGACCATCCGGACATGGTGTTCACAGCCGATGGCGGCGTGCCGTCCGACGCAACAAGCGGCACCGTCACTGGCGATCTGACCCTGTTGGGCCAGACGCATCCACTGACATTGGACGTCACATTGAACAAGGCCGAGGCCTATCCGTTTGGTCACGGGCGGTTCACGCTGGGCATTTCGGCCCGCGGGTCGCTGCAACGCAGCCAGTGGGGCATGGTTTACGGCGTGGACAACGGCCTTGTGGGTGACACGGTGACATTGATCATCGAAACAGAGGCGATGCGCGAGGCCGACTAACCCTTGACCGCGCCCGCCATCAGCGCCGAGACGATCATCCGCTGCAACGCGACAAAGACCATGACCGCCGGCAGCACAGCGATGATGCAGGCCGCGGCAAGCACCTGTGTCGTCGATGCGTTGGTTGCACCGGCAAAGTTGAAGATCGCGACCGAAATCGGCCAATCGCCGTCACGTTCCAGCAGAATGAACGGGATCAGGAACTGCGACCAGTTCATCACCATCGCAAGGATAAAGGCCGACGCAATGCCCGGCCGTGCCAGCGGCAGCGTGATCCGCCACAGCGTCGTGAACCGTGATGCCCCGTCGATGGCCGCCGCCTCTTCCAACTCGATGGGCACGCCATCAAACGTCACCTTCAACAGCCAGACGGCCAGCGGCATTCCCAGTGCGCCGTAAACGGCGATGACCGCCAGATCACTGTTCAGCAGACCCAGTGCGACCATCCAGCGATACAGCGGCAACAGGATCACCAGTGGCGAAATCATCTGCACCGCGAGGATGCCCACTAGGATCGCCTGTTTGCCCCGGAAATTCAGCCGTGACGCGGCATAGGCCGCCGGAATCGCCAGTGCGACAGCCACCAGGCCACCCGAAGCCGACAGCTTCAGACCGTTCCAGAGGTAGATCAAAAACGCGGGGTCGGACAGGATCAGCCGGAAATTGTCCAACGTCGGCACCTGCGGAATGAACCGCGACGCGCCCAGATAAACCTCTGCCGGTGTGCGGACGGCCAGGCTGATCAGCCAGAGGAACGGCAGTGCAAAAAACGCCCCCAACACGGCCAGCACGGCATAGGTCGCCACATCGCCCCAGCGTGCCACCGTCATGCGGCAGGCCTTTCGCGGCCAATGACGTAATGGACCAGCAGCGCGCAGCCCATGCCGATGGCAAACAAGAGCACGGCCAGAACGCTGCCCCCCGCCAGATCCAGATTGTAGAATACGGTGTTGAAGGTGAACAGAGCCAGCACCTCGGTCGCGCGACCGGGACCACCGCCGGTCAGCGCAAGGATGGAATCGAATGTGTTCAGCGTCTGCACGGTCACCAGCACCGTGTTCACCGCAATCAGCCGCCGCATCAGCGGCAGTGTGATATAGCGGAACATCTGCCACGGGGTCGCGGCGTCCAGTTCCGCGACCTCGTACAGGGTCGGGTCGATGGCACGCCGCGCCGCATAAAAAACGATCATGGAAAAGGCCGTCCCTTGCCACAGGTTCGCGATGACGGCAGAGGCCATGGCCATCTGCGGGTCAGACAGCCAGGCCACGGGGCCAAGCCCCACATACCCCAGCAAACTGTTCAGCGTGCCATAGGGGGCCTCGTCGAACAGCATCTGCCAGACAAGGCCGTTGGCAATGCCCGGCACCACCCAGGCCGCAAGGACCAGCGTCCGGAACGCCGCCATGCCGCGCAAGCCGCGTCGTTCGCCGCGTGCGATCACCAGCGCGATGCACAGACCCGCCAGTTGCAGGGCCGCGACATTGGCCAGCGTGAACACCAGCGTGGTTCCCAGAACGACAGGCAGGGCGGGATCCGCCAGCACGCCGCCAATCGCATCGGTGGAATAGCGGCTGGCCGGTGCCAGCAGGCTGGCGTCACTGAACGCCAGCCGCAGGACATCCAGCACCGGGACGGCATAGAACGCCGCCAGGATCGCGATGGCGGGAACCAGCCAGGGCAACGGATGTCCGTCGCCCGGTGCCGGTCCCCGATCCGTGGTCCGGTTTATGATCGTCACTGACGATCAAACGCGGCCTGAACGGCTGCATCGGCGGTATCCAGCGCCGCCTCTGGCGTGGCCGTGCCGGACAGAACATCGCCCAGCATGATCTGGATCTGGTTGGACAATTCCGGATAGATCGCAGCCCCCGGTCGCGCGACACCGTTTTGCAATGCCGCGCTGAACAGGTCGTATTCGGGGCCGTCATAGGTGTCATACTGGTCATAGATCGCAGCAGAGGTCGGCAGCAGCCCCTGTGCGGCATTGCCGGGACCGGCATAGATTTCCTTTGCGATCTCGCCGCACAGGGATGCCTTTGCCGGGTCATCCGTCAGGGCCGCGATAGTCCAGCCGCCGGTGCCGGTCGCACGCTGGTCCGGCGTGGGTCCGGGAATTTCCGACACCTCCCAGTTGGCGAATGTCTCTGGCGGCAGGGTGTTGCGCAGCTGACCGTATTGCCAGTTGCCACCGATGAACATCGCGGCAGAACCGGCAGCGGCTGCCGCATTGAACGAATCGTAATCCGTGATCGACGTGACCCGCGCGGGGGCCGCACCACTGTCGACCAGATCCTGATAATAGGCGATGGCGGTCAACACCTTTTCACGGTTTTCGCCGCTGGCAAAAACGGGCGCGCCATTGTCGTCGACCAGCGTCGCATCCTGCGCCCAGACGTTCGCCAGCCAGTCAAAGGCAGTGCCTTCCCAGCGGCCGCCGTTGAACAGGATACCTTCGCGGCCCTGTTCCACGGCAGCCAGCGCGGCCGATTTCAGGTCTTCCCATGTTTGCGGCGCGTCGGGCACGACGCTGGTATCGCGGTATAGCACGCGCAGATCCGTGAACCACCACCACGCCAGCACGTTGCCATCCGCATCGGTCACGGCATCGCGGACAAAGGGAAACAGGTCTGCGACTTCTGCGTCGCTGAACACGTCATTCATCGGTTTGAGAACGCCATTGTCCTTGAACAGCGCAAGCTGGCTGGAATCGATCATGGCGCAATCGGGTCCGCGCCCGGCCTGCGTCTGTTGCAGCAGGCGGGCCTGTTCCTGCCCGATGTTTCCGGTCTGCAACTGTGTCTCGATCTTCCAGTCGGGGCGCGCCGTAATGAAATCGGTGAACAGCGCCTCGAACGCGGCCTTGGTTGCGGGATCGGACGAATACAGATCATAGGCCGTCAGGCGAAATGTCAGCGTGTTCGGCGCATCGGCCAGACCGACGCGTGTCCGCGTGACAAGGTCTTGGGCCGTGCCCATGACAGGCAGCGCAGATGCGGCGGCCGCAAGGAAAAGGGTTTTCTTCATGATACTCTCCAATGATTGGTCAAAGTGGCGTTTCAAACAGGGTGGTCAAGAGGACCCGAAGGTCCTGCATGGGCAGAACGGGCGCATCCGGTGCAGGGACGATCCCGCGTGCGAAAACATCGGCGGGCAACCGGTCCAGCAGGCGCGGATCATCCGAAATGAAATGGACCGGCACATCGGGGGGCGCATCCTGACCGGCCAGCAACGGGGCGGGCTGGTGATCGCCCAGCACGACAAAAAACGCGCCGTCGCCGTGGCGCAGGATGTATTGTCCCGCCACCTCCAGCGCATAGTCGAGGGATTTGGCGTATTGCGCACGGATCGTCGCGGGATCCGACCAGACGACACGGGGGCTGTCTCCCTGCCGCCGCGTCCCGTCAAAGACCGACCCGTCGCCCACGGTATCCCACGGCATGATTTCGGGCAGCGGCGTCCAGGGTGCGTGTGACGTGATCAGCGCCACCTCAATCATGGCGGGGGCCATGACCGCCTTACGCAGTTTTTCATGCAGTGCCGTCCAGGTGTATTGGTCGGGCATCGTCACCCATTCAAAGGGTTGGCCGCGGTAGCCCAGTCCTTCGGCGTCCAGTGTGGTGTCGTAGCCGTACCAGCCTGCCTCTGGCCAATCGAGGGTGATGGCAGGCATCGCAGCGCCCGTCTGCCACCCCGCAGCCCCGAACAGCCGGTTCAGCGATGTGCGGTCGGATGTCATCAGCCGATCATAGCGCACCTGACTATCGACCCACAGGCCCGACAGCAAAGTGCCATGGCTCAACCAGCTTTGCCCGCCACGGGTCGGCGCCGCGACCCAGCCGCTGCGCACATGCCAGCCGGCGGCGTCCAGTGCGGTTTCGACCGACGCCAGTCGCGGCGCAGAAGTGGCCGCAAATTCCGGGTCATCCAGAAATGACCGGCCATAGGATTCCACGAATGCAAGGATAACATCCCGCCCCTGCAGGGCCGCGAATGTGGGGGCCGGTCCGACCGGATCAGGCAAACCCGCGGTAAAATCGCGCAAGTCAGCGATGCCCCGGCCCATCCTGTCGACCTGTGCCTTGACCAATGGCGTGACCTGCAACACCTGCCACCCCGGCAGCACCGTCGCCAGAACGGCCAATCCCGCCGGGACTCCAACGGTCAGGCTGCGCAGTCGCCAGCCCAGACGGGACAGCACCGACAGGCCACGCCACAATACCGCGCCGACCGCAAGGACGGCCAACAAGGTTGCGCATACCCCAAACACCGCCTGCCCGTGGCCGATACTGGACGCCAGCAGCGCCCAACCCGACACCAGCAGATGCAGGTCCAGCAATGGATTGAACGCCCTGTTGAACGCAAGGTATGTGCCGATGTCCGCGATCTTGAGCACGGCAAGACCCAGTGCTGCAACGACAACGGGCGCCACGACCCAGACACGCGGCACGATCGCCACGCACAGCAGGATCAGCGGCAGCTCTGGTGTGGGTCGCAACCACCGCGCCACGGTCAGCCCAGCCGGGTGCGACGGCAAGACCAGCACCAGATGCAGCATCACGACCCCGACAAAGAGCCATGCCAGATCCCGGCGTGTCGATACCCGCTGCATCATGGCGACGGGGCCGCGACCGGGCGCCCAGCACCGCGCCAAATCAGTAACGGCAGCGCAGGCAGCAACGACAGGATCATCACAGCGCCGAACAGCACCCCGGCGGCAATTCCGGCCTCTGCCGAGGCGCCGATCAGCGGAAAGACGACCGCAGCCGCCCCTTCTCGCCACCCCCAGCCGCCCACGGACAGCGGGATCAACATGGCCGACAGGATCAACGGCACGAGGACCAGCGCCGAGGGCAGATCAAGCGATGTGCCGGTCGCTTGGGCGCAGGCGGCAAAGGCCGCTATATTCAACAAGGCTGCCGCCACCGACAGACCCGCCTGCACAAGGCCGATCCGCCATGTGGGCAGACAGCGCCGCACCAGCGTGGCAGGGCGTGATCCACGCATCACCACGGCGATCACGGCCCCCAGGATGCAAAGCGCGACAGCCGCCAGCGCAATCCGGACGACAACACCCTGCGCCACCGCCAGCGCGCCCGGCGCGAACAGGGCGAACGTTAGCCCGATCATCGCCACTGCCAGCAAACCCAACTGGCCAGCGGCCCTTTCCAGAATGACAGCCTGCGTGGCAGGCATCCGGTTCCCGGTTCCCGGCGCGGACCGCAGTGCGCGCGCGCCGTCCCCCAACACGCCGCCCGGCAGGCCCTGGTTCAGGGTCTGCGACAGCAGGTATTCACGCAACGCCCAAGGATAGGAAAAAGTCACGCCCAGACAGACTGCCACCAGCCGCCAGCGCTGCGCCATCAGCATCGTCTGCGCAATCAGGCAAAGGGTGGCAGCGACGATCCAACCGGGCTGCACATTGCGCAGGCGGTCCCACAAGGCATCCGTATCGACCACGACAACCAGCAGCAGGCACAGCGCCGCAACACAGATCAGGCGCAGCGTCAGGTGCATCGTCGGCGTGCCAACCAGCGGATATCCACGGCGAATGACCAGACCAGCAGAACAGATGCGGTCAGTGCAATCACACGTCCGGCAGCCTCGGGCAGCACCGGCAGCGCCAGCGCCGCCAGCGCAGCGATCTGGATCACACAGACCAGCTTGCGTCTGAAACTGGCCGGCAATGGCGTATCCAGCCACGGCCAGACATAGCTTGCCAGCACAAAGACATAACGCGCGCCGCCCAGCACCAGCAGTTCTGGCCCGGCCCGCCCGTCCATGAACAGCAGCAGCGCGAGGACAGCCGCCAGCAGCGCATCGACTTCCATGTCAAAGCGTGCGCCAAAGGCGGACACAAGCGCCTGCCTGCGCGCCAGCCAGCCATCGACACCATCCAGCGACAGTGCCACCGCCGCGATCCCGAAGACCGCCCACGACACCTCGGGGGCGAGAGGGACGCTGGCACCAATCCCGGCACACAACACGGCCACCAGCATGAACCGGACAGTTGTGACGATGTTGCAGGCCCCGACCGCGCGATGCGGGTAATGCTGCGCCATGCGCAACACCACGAACGCCAAACCGGCCAGATAGACCAACGAGGTCACAGGCAGGCCTGCGGCAAAGACCTGCCACGCCAGCCACAGCAGCACCGGAAACAGACCCAGCCCCCAGCAGGCCAGTCGATGTGCAGGGGCCGACAATCCAGACCATGCCACGCCAGATGCGGTGTGTTTCATGCGGCCAGCCTCGTGATCCGCGCCAGCAGCGGACGGTGGTCGGACGCCGCCCGGATTCCGGGCGAATCGAGCGCAGCCGCGTGGTCCACGCGCAACGCGGGGCAGGTCAGCACGCGATCGAGCGCAAGAACCGGTGCCTGCACCGGAAAGGTCCGCACACGGGGGCCGGTCAACGGCAGCGACGTGGCCCAGGGGTGTAATGCCAAGCCGCCCCAGGGTCGCCATTCGTTCAGATCACCAAGCAGGATCGTCGGCATCACGGAACGCGGCACCAAGGCGCGCGCAATTGCCCGCATCTGTGCCAAACGCAGAACCTGCAACAGCGCCAGATGACAGGCAATGATCCGCATAACGGCACCGCGATACAGCACTTCGGTCACGACAGCGGCGCGGTGATAGCGACCCGGCAATCGCAGGACGAACTGCGACGTCGGGATCATTTCGGGGTCAAGAAGCAGGATATTGCCGCGACAGCCATGCGCCGTCCCGCCACAACGCATGTTCGGGTTTGCATGCTGGCTGCGCAGGCCGGTCGCGCGGGACACCGCATCCAGATCAAGCAATGCCTGCGGCGGGATATCATCCGAATCCGCCTCTTGCAGCGCGAGGATCTGCGGCTGATGCGCCGCGATATCTGCTGCCATGACACTGACGATACGATCCGCGTCCGCGCGACCATCGCGCCCGACGGTGCGATGCAGGTTCCACGTCACGCATGTCATCGGATGGCGTCTGTCAGTCATCTTTGCCTGTCTGCGAAATCCGCAGGACTGCCACGGACTGTGATACAGGATAGCCCGCCAATGCCTGTGGGCAATGCCCCGGTCCTGCGCAGGCAACCTGTTGCCGGTTCATGGCCAGTGGCGCGCGAAAACCTGACGATTTGGGTCGTTGGCATACGCTGCACTGCAGAAATTCAGTCTATGCAGCTTTCCGCTGCAACCTTAT
Source organism: Loktanella gaetbuli (assembly GCF_020531945.1). Taxonomy (NCBI): domain Bacteria; kingdom Pseudomonadati; phylum Pseudomonadota; class Alphaproteobacteria; order Rhodobacterales; family Roseobacteraceae; genus Loktanella; species Loktanella gaetbuli. The sequence continues at coordinate 14,013 of NZ_JAJATZ010000011.1, read as the reverse complement.
GTCTTGTATTGAAGTTTCGCTGAAAACGAATGTATTCCGCGCTGCAGCACGAATTGGAACCTGATTCATGAGACCCTCCCGCACGTCACAGCCACTTTCACGCCGATCTGTCCTGAAACAAGGGGGATCAGCTATCGCCGCAATGTCCTTGCTGGGGACGCTGGCACAAACTGCAACTGCACAGACGGTCGCGGCCGAACCGGCCACGCCGTTTTCATTTGCAGCGCTGGTGGACCGGGCGCGGCAGACCGCCGCACAGGCCTATGTCCCGCCAGAGGTTCTGAGTGCGGCGTTCACGGACCTGGATTACGACGCCTACCGCACGATCCAGTTCAACGAGGCACGCGCCCGCTGGGCCGGGCCAGAGGCATTTGCCGTGCTGCATGCCTATCATCCGGGCTGGTTGTTCGACAGCACCGTCGATCTGTTCGAAATCGTCGACGGCATGGCTGTTCCGATGGACTTTTCGGCGCGCGATTTCAGATACGGCGGCGACGTCGAACAGCCCTTGATCGATGGCGAAATCTTTCCGGGCGTGGCGGGGTTCCGGCTGAACATGCCGCTCAACGCGCCCGACCGCTTCGACGAGGTCGTGACGTTCCTGGGGGCCAGCTATTTCCGCGCACTGGGCAAGGATAACCGTTACGGGCTCAGTGCACGCGGACTCGCGGTCAACACCGCCACCTCCGAGGCAGAAGAGTTTCCGCGTTTCAGCGCCTTTTGGCTGACGCGCCCGGCACCGGGCGACACGGCCGTTACGTTCTATGCCCTGCTGGAAAGCGAATCCGTGGCGGGGGCATACCAGTTCACGGTGACACCGGGCGAGACGACGACCATCGACGTCACATCCGAACTGTTCTTTCGCCGCGATATCGAACAGCTGGGTATTGCACCGCTGACGTCCATGTTCCTGTTCGGACTGAACGACCAGGGTCCATTCGATGACTACCGCACGCGTGTCCACGACAGCGAGGCGCTGATCATCAACAATGCAGGCGGTGAAACGCTTTACCGTGTGTTGAACAACCCGCAGAAACTGGCCAATTCCTATTTCGGTGCGCAGTCGCCCCGGTCGTTCGGTCTGGTGCAGCGCAACAGGGACTTTGAAAGCTATCTGGATGCCGAAGCTTTCTATGAACGACGTCCCAGCCTGATGATTGAACCCGTGGGCGACTGGGGTGACGGCACGGTGCGCCTGATCGAGATTCCGACGGATCTGGAAACGAACGACAATATTGTCGCCTTCTGGATTCCCCAGAACCCCTATGGCGCGGGCAGCAGTGCAAAGGTGTCCTACAGGCTGCATTGGGGCATGACCCCACCGGGCGCGCAATCCGACCTTGCGCAGATCACGCACACATTGGCGGGCGCCGGCGGTGTCTCGGGTGTCGAACCCAGCGCGGACACGCGAAAGTTCGTGATCGATTTCCAGGGCGGCCTGTTGGCGGAACCGATCGCAGAGTTGTTGGTTGAGGCACGAACCAGCATTTACGGTGGCACCCTTGTTCAAGAGGTGCTGCAACGCGTGGACGGCCAGGATGCGACATGGCGCCTTGTGCTCGAAGTCGCAGCCGATCCCGGTGCAATCGTCGAAATGCGGGCGAATCTGGCCGAAGGCGACCGGCTGCTGACAGAGACGTGGGTATATCAATGGATGAAAAACTGACCGTGACGATGGATAGCACTATGGCACCGACCCATGACCTGACGCCACTGGCACCGCGCCCCGCGCCGCTGGACATGCCGCGTCAGGTGCTGGAACACGCAGCCCGTCCGTCGACATTCGAAATGTTCTCACGCCTGTTCCTGCGGAACGTCTGATTTGCAAAGGCACCTGAGACCGTCCAGCGTGCGGACCAGCCGCATCGTTGGTATCAGCTTTGCGCTGCTGTGCATGGTCGCAGCGGCGGCGACGCTTGCGCAGGCAGGATTGAACACCGGGTTCGACGTCTGGGACGGCGCAAGCGTGCTGCTGATCGCGATCACCACAGGCTGGCTGGCCTGGGGGGCGGCGCAGGCGTTTATCGGGTTACCGGCCCTGGCCCCTGCCCCACGCACGACCCTGATGAACGGCTATTTTCCGGCCACGGCAATCCTCGTGCCGATCTGCAACGAAAACCCGGTCGAGGTCTGCGCCCGCGTTCAGGCCATGCGGCAGTCACTCGCCCGTAGTGGCGTCCCTGCGGATTTCGCCATTCTGTCGGACACGTCAGACCCCGACGCCCTGCGGACCGAACGCGCCGCACTGGCATCGCTGTTTGACCAAAACGACGGCCTGAACACCGTCTACTACCGCGTCCGCGAGGATCGCCGTGGCCGCAAGGCGGGCAACGTCGAGGATTTCATCCGCAGGTCTGGCGGGAACTATACCTATGTCGTGCTGCTGGACGCCGACAGTCTGATGGAAGGCGAGGCAATCCGGCATCTGGTCGCCCGGATGGAGGCAAATCCCGGTCTGGGATTGCTTCAGACGCTGCCGCGGATCGTCGGTGCCGAAACCGCGTTCGGCCGTGCAATGCAGTTTTCAGCGAGCTTTCATTCCCCCGTCTTTGCGCGCGGGCTGGCGCGGATGCAGGGCCCGGCGGGGCCGTTCTGGGGCCATAACGCAATCGCGCGCGTCCGCGCGCTGGCACAATGCTGCGGCCTACCTGAACTGACAGGCCCGCCGCCCTTTGGCGGCACCATCCTCAGCCATGACTACGTCGAGGCCGCATTGCTGGTGCGCGGTGGCTGGCAGGTCGAAATGGACCCCCGGATCGACGGTTCCTTCGAGGAGGGGCCCGAAAACCTGCTGGCCTTCGCGCGGCGTGACAGACGCTGGTGTCAGGGCAATTTGCAGCATATCCGATTGCTGAACGCACCCGGCCTGCGCAAGTGGAGCAGATTCGTCTTTTTCCAGGGGATCGTATCCTACTTGGTGTCCCTGGCCTGGGGTGCGTTTCTGATCGTCTCCCTGTTGGCGGCCGCGACGGCCGGGGCACCGAATTATTTCCCCGATGCCTACCAGCTGTTCCCGGTTTTTCCCGATGATCGCACGTTCCAGATCGTGGCACTGGCCTGCGGGGTCGGCGGGCTCTTGCTGCTGCCAAAGCTGGCGATTTATGCCGAATCCGTTTTGACGGGCCGGGCATACCAGTTCGGCGGCACGCTGCGCGCGCTGGGGTCGGTCTTGGCCGAAACCCTGCTGACAGCCCTGATTGCCCCCCTGATGCTGATGTATCAGTCCCGCGCCGCCGCAGAGGTGCTGTCGGGTCGAGATGGCGGCTGGCCTGCCACCGCCCGCGGCGAAGGTCGCCTGGGCTGGGTCGAGGGTTGGCGCGCAGGGCGCTGGATCACGCTGTTCGGCGTCGCCGTATCAATCTTTGTGCTGCGCGCGGCCCCTGATCTGGTGGTCTGGCTGCTGCCGGTCACGGTGCCGATGGTCTTTGCGCCACTGTTGATCACCGTGACGTCATGGCCTGTGCTGGGTGGCGTCTTCGGCGTGCCCCAAGAAACATCCCTGCCGCCGGTCGTTGCGGATTACCGCCGCAATCTGGCGCGGGACACCGATCCAAAAGGAACAGTCGATGGCGCAATCGCCCGCACGGCCTGATCGCCCGCCCGTATCGCGTCCCACAGGTGTGGTCGCCCCACCGGTGTCGCGCGATCCCCGGATCGACGCGTTTCGCGGTCTGGCACTGGTCATGATCCTGATCGACCACATGCCCGGCAACCCATGGGAGGCGGTGACCGTCCGTAACATCGGTTTTTCCGACGCAGCCGAGGCGTTTTTCGTCATGTCGGGCATCGCCGCGGGCATCGCCTATTCCCCGGCGGTCGACCGTTGGCTCCACGGCGAGGCGCGCCTGTGGGACGGGATGGCCCCGATGTGGCGCAGGGCCTGGACATTGTATTGTGTGCAGCTCGTGCTGACCATCGTAGCGATCGGGATGTTCAGCTGGTCGGCGGGCGTGTTTTTTCGCGGGGAATTCCGCGAAATGCATAACCTTGCTGCAATCTACGAAAATACTGGCGCGGCCCTGATCGGACTGCCGATCATGACCTATCAGATCGGCTACGTGAACATCCTGCCCAGCTACATCGTACTGATGATCGCCGCCCCGTTCATCCTGATGGCCGGTTTGCGAAAACCCTGGTGGACGCTGGCTGCGGCGATCCTGTTGTGGGGCTTTGCCGGGGCGAACGGCTGGAACATCCCCAATTATCCCGGCAACGGTGTCTGGTTTCTGGGACCGCTGACCTGGCAGCTGATCTTTACCATCGGGCTGCTGATCGGCATCCGGCACCGGCAGGGCAAACGCCTTGTCCCGGTGTCGCGCGGCTTGTTCGCGGTGACGCTGGCCTTTGTGCTCTTTGCCTTTGCGTGGCGACACATTCCCGACCTTGCCGCCTTCATGAACCACAAGATGGCGCAGCTGCGCGATCTGGGTGCGCCCGCGAACTTTACCTCTCACAACAAACCGATGCTGGCGGCACCGCGTTTGCTGCACATTCTGGCCTTGGCCTATGTGTTGTCCTGCCTGCCTGTCGTCACCCGGTTGTGCGCGCACCCCGTCGCGGATCCGCTGCGCCTGCTGGGACGGCACGGGCTTTTGGTGTTCGGGCTGGGGACGGTTCTGTCGCTGGCTGGCCAGATCCTGCTGCGGGTCGAGGCCGATGTGGCCTGGCTGCCGTGGCTATTGCCAGTGGTTGGTGTGCTGATCAGCTATGCCTCGGCGCGGCTGGCCGACGCCCTCGCTGGCCGCAAACAACCGCAGAGGGCGATCGCCGTGGCCCAGCAAATGCAGCCGCCGCGGGCGGCCTGAACTACTGCAACCGCATCACCGGGCACGGCCCGGCGGTGAAAATCACTTGCCGATCAGGCGTTTGACCCAGCCCTTCTTGACCTCTTCGGGGGCGTCGGGGGCGGGGGCATCGTCACCGTCCACGCCTTCGACCACCGCGCGAAAGTTCTCAAAGAACTGGTCCGCCATCTTGCGCGCGAAACCGTCCACGATCCGGCTGCCCAATTGCGCCAGCTTGCCACCCACCTTGGCGTTGACCTTGTATTCCAGCCGCGTGCCTTCGGGGATTTCGGTCAGCGTCACATCCGCCCCGCCAGAGGCGTGGCCCGCCGCACCGCCCTTGCCCGATCCGGTGATCGTCAGGCTACGCGGCGGCTGCATGTCCGACAATGCGACCTCACCCTTGAACGTCGCTTTGACCGGACCGACCTTTTGCGTGACCGTCGCGGTGAACCCGTCCTGCGGGTTACCCGCCATTTCCGAACACCCCGGCACGCACTGGCGCAATACATCTGCATCCAGGAGGGCTGCCCAAACGGCCGCGGGCGGAGCTGCGATATCCTTGCTGTCGTTCATGTCCATGGCGTGTCTCCTCCCGGTGTTGCGACTGTCCTCCCGTGCAACATGCCCGCGATCCGGCGCGCCGTCAAAGCGGGATCATCAGACCCCGCGCAATCCCAGCATCTGCCGCGCCTGTTGCCACGTCGCGACGGGTCGCTCGTATTTTTCGCAGATCGCGACAGTGCGCGCCACCAGCGCCGCATTCGACGGGGCGAGCGTGTCGCGGTCCAGCCTGATGTTGTCCTCCAGCCCGGTGCGCGCGTGGCCACCGCTGGAAATCGCCCAATCGTTCAGCACCGCCTGTTGCGCACCAATGCCAGCGGCACACCACGGTGCGTCCTCTCCGAACAGGCGCTTGACCGTCTTGATGTAGAAATCGAACACCTCGCGGTCGGCGGGCATCGCGTTTTTGACCCCCATGACGAACTGCACATAGGGCAGGTCCTTGATCTGGCCTGCGTCGTACATCGCCTTGGCGCGCAGGATATGGCTCAGGTCGAATGCCTCGATTTCCGGTTTGACATCATGGGCCAGCATTTCGGATGCCAGCCAATCCACGAGGTCCGGCGGATTCTCATAAACCCGCGTGGGAAAGTTGTTCGACCCCACCGACAGCGATGCCATGTCTGGGCGCAGCGGCAGCATGCCCCCACGCGTCTGGCCTGCACCGGAACGCCCACCGGTGGACATCTGGATGATCATGCCGGGGCAGTGTTTTTCCAGACCTTCCTTCAGCGCCGCGAACTTGTCAGGGTCGCTGCTGGGGGTTTCGTCATCGTTGCGCACATGGGCGTGGCAGATCGTGGCCCCGGCCTCGAACGCGGCTTGGGTCGATTCCACCTGTTCGGAGACGGTGACAGGAACGGCCGGGTTGTCGGCCTTTCGCGGCAACGACCCGGTGATCGCGACACAGATGATGCAGGGTGTGGTCATGGTCGTCCCTCAAATATCGAAAAAGATGGTTTCGGCGTCGCCTTGCAGCCGGATATCGAAACGATAAACGCCCGTACCGTCGGGCTGCGCCAGCAAGGTCGGCACGCGGTTCTGATGTTCAATCCGGCTCAGGATCGGATCGGCGGCATTGGCCTCCACCTCGTCAGCGAAATACATCCGCGTTTGCAGACCCAGGTTGATGCCGCGTGCGACGATCCAGAACGTGATATGCGGTGCCTGCAACTGGCCATTGCGCCAGGGCACCTGCCCCGGTTTGACCGTCTGGAACGTGAATTCGCCTGTTTCCATATCCCCCGGCGACCGGCCCCAGCCGGTAAAGTGCGGGTCGGCGGCGCCGCGCGGGTCATTGCCGGGATAGATACCATTTGCATCCGCCTGCCAGATTTCCACCATCGCGTCGCGCAGCGGCGTGCCAGTGCCATCGAACACGGCCCCCCGCAGGGTGATTTCCGTACCCTGCACCGGGCCGGTTTTCATCGTCGTGCCCAGATCGCCGCCATAGATGTCGATGCCGGAAAAATTCGGTGTGCAGCCGATGTGAACGTACGGCCCAGCCGTCTGCGACGGACTTTCCTTGAGCAGGTTCAACGATTGCACCATCACAGCCCCTCCGCCCGGTTTTCAAAGAACGTCTGACGCCGCCCGCGCAGCACGATGTCGAATTTGTAGGCGCGGGCATCCATCGGGATCGTGCGCGTCATATCGAGTGCGGCAACCAGCGATTCCACCGCCCTAGGATCATCGATGGTGCCGACGATCGGACACAGCCAGATCATCGGATCGCCCTCGAAATACATCTGGGTGATCATCCGTTGGGCAAAGCCCTGACCAAAGACACTGAAATGAATATGCGCGGGCCGCCAGTCGTTCGGACCATTGGGCCAGGGATAGGGTCCCGGCTGGATCGTGCGGAATTCATAACAGCCGTTTTCGTCTGTGATCACCCGCCCGCAGCCGCCAAAGTTCGGGTCCAGCGGGGCGAGGTAGGACTCTTTCTTATGCCGATACCGCCCGCCTGCGTTGGCCTGCCAGACCTCGACCAGTGCACCCGGCACGGGGCGGCCGGTTTCGTCCAGCACGCGACCGTAAACGACGATGCGCGGGCCAATCGCGCTTTGATCAGCGGCGGCAAAGTTGTGGATCAGGTCGTTGTCCAAGGGGCCGAGGATGTTGTGGCCGAACACCGGACCGGTTTCCTCTGACAGGGACGTCGGAAACGACAGCTTGGCACGGGTCGGACTGCGCGCGACGCTCGTTTTATAGCCCGGCGTCAGCGCGGGGGGATGCCACTGCGTGTCACGCGCGAAATAACCGTTCTGCGTCATAGAACCCCCATTTCCCGAAGTGTTTGCTTCGCCAGCTTGATCGCGTGGTTCGCCTTTGGCACGCCGGCATAGACGCCCACGTGCAAAAACGCCTGCATGATGTCGTCGGGGCTGGCCCCGGTGTTCGCCGTGGCACGCACATGCATCGGGATTTCGTCGAAATTGCCTGTCGCGGCCAGCAGCGCCAGCGTCAGCATCGACCGCTCTCGGCGGGTGATCGTGTCGTCCGCCCAGACAGTACCCCAGGCACCTTCGGTAATCATCCGCTGGAACGGCGCGTCGAACGGTTCCTTGGCCGCCTCTGCCCGGTCCACGTGGGCGTCGCCCAGCACCGCGCGGCGGGTCGCCATGCCTGCATCATATCGGTCGGTCATCTGCGTTACTCCAACAAGACGGGAATCTGGATCGGCCCCCGGAAACCGAAACCACGCCAGATCACGGCATCGGTGTCGGGGATCGACATATTCGGAAAACGATCGAACAGGATCGGCAGCATCACCTGCCCCACCGCGCGCCGGGCGACATGGGTGCCCTGACAAAAGTGCGGGCCGTTGCCGAACGATTGGTGCGGGGCCTTGTCGCGGTAAACATCGAACACCTCGCCATTCTCCAGCACGTCCTCGTCGCGGTTGGCGCTGGCCTGTATCGTCATGACCGTGTCCCCCTTGGGGATCAGGTGGCCGCGAATTTCCGTGTCTTCTGTGACCAGCCGGGACGATGCAGAAATCGGCGCAACCCAGCGCACGCCTTCTTCGAACGCGCGGTCCCAGTCGCCGTTTGCGACGACCTGCGCGCATTGGTCAGGGTTGGTCAGCAAACCGTACAGGGTCGTATTCAGCGCATCGCGCGGTTCGTTGATGCCGCCGCCGATCGCGATCTTGATATTGGCGTAGATCTGGCTGTCGGGGATCGGATCATCCGCGTTCAGCATCACGGAATAGGCCGATGGGTTGGGGTCCGCCAGGTGGCGCGCGCGGGCGGCGTCCAGCACGGCGTTGATGCCCGCATTCGCGCGGTCGGACCTTTCGAACGGCGCATCGCGCCAGCCGAAGTTGCCCGCCCCCTCGATCAAGGCCTGCGACCATTCCATCATATCCTCGTCCGACGCCTCTGGCATCCCCAGCAGGATCGCAAGACCCCGTGCGGCAAAGGCACCGGACAGCACGTTGAACAGATCGACCACCTCACCGCGCGGCAGTCGGGCGACATAGTCCTGCGCGATCTGGTTATATTGCGGCATCCATTCGCCCATGATGACCTTGGGGTTGAACGCAGGCGCCATGGCCGTGCGTTCGCGCAGGTGGTCCGCCCCGTCCTTGCGCATCAGCGTATGCGCCTGAAACGCGCGTTTCATCGGCGTATTGGGATCGTCGGAACTGAACAGATCGGGGTTGTCCTTGACGTATTTGGTATCCGCCGCCTTGGTCAGCAGGGTCCGCCCCACCGATTTGACGCGCAGCACCGGGGCCTCGGCCCGCAGGCGGCGGTAGATCGGGAACGGATCGCGGTCCAGCTGATCCAGCGTGATCGTGTCATCCAGCGGGGCAAGGTCAGGCATCGGTCACCCCCAGCAGACGCAGTGCATTTTCTTTCAGGATCAGCGGGCGCACCTCGTCCTTGAACGGGGCTGCCTCAAAATCCGCCAGCCAGCGGTCGGGCGTGATCGCAGGCCAGTCGGACCCGAACAGCATCTTCTTTTTCAGGATCGAATTGGCGTATTTGACGAATATCTCGGGGAAATACTTCGGCGACCAGCCGGACATGTCGTAGTAGACATTCGGTTTGTGCTGGGCCACGGCCAGCCCTTCTTCGGTCCAGGGGAAACTGGGGTGCGCCAGCACGATTTTCATGTCGGGGAAATCGACGGCCACGTCATCCAGATGCATCGGGTTGGAATATTTCAGCCGCATCCCCATGCCGCCGCGCATCCCCGACCCGACGCCGGTCTGGCCGGTGTGAAACAGCGTGATCACGCCTTCCTCTGCGCAGGCCTCCAGCACGGCATAGCAGGCCTCGCGGTCGTTGGGGAAAAACCCCTGCATCGTGGGATGAAACTTGAACCCGCGCACACCGAAATCACGCACCAGCCGCCGCACCTCGCGCGCGCCCGCGCGGCCCTTGTGCGGATCGACAGAGGCAAAGGGGATCAGGATATCGTCGTTGTCGGCGCAGATGGTGGCGACCTCTTCGTTGGAATAGCGCCTGAACCCTGTCTCGCGCTCTGCATCCACCGGGAAAATAACGGCAGCGATATTGCGTTCGCGGTAGTAGGCGGCGGTGTCCTGCACGGTGGGCAGCATGCCATCGACACCGGCGGGATTCTTGAAATAGGCGGCCATGCCGGCCTGAAATTCGGTATAGCCATCGTCGCGCGGGGCGCAGCAGGGTTCCTCTGCGTGCGTGTGGAAATCAATGGCGCGGACTGCGCTGAAATCGACCATGACGACCCTCCCCGATCTGGCTGTCACCATGATAGCATAATTGTTTTGTATGTTAACAGTTATCTTATATAACACTTTCACCAAAATCAGAGGGCCAACCATGACCGATCCCGTCACCCGTCTGTCGATCGACGGCGATATCGCCACGCTGACATTTGCGCGCCCTGACAAGCGTAATGCGATGAATGATGCGCTGGTGGCGGACCTCGATGCGTTCTTTTCCAACCCGCCAGAGGGTGTGCGCGTGGCAATCCTGCACGGCGAGGGTGGCCATTTCTGTTCCGGCCTGGATCTGTCGGAACACAAACAACGCAGTCCAGAGGATACGATGCGCCACTCGCGTAACTGGCACCGCGTCGCGGATGCCATCGAATTTGGCGGCCTGCCCGTGGTCAGCGCCCTGACCGGTGCCGTGATTGGCGGCGGTCTGGAAATCGCCACCGCTACGCATGTGCGCATCGCGGAACCCAGCGTGCGGTTTCAACTGCCAGAGGGACGGCGCGGCATTTTCGTGGGTGGCGGGGCCACCGTGCGCGTGGGCCGGATCATCGGCGCGGACCGGATGCGTGAAATGATGCTGACGGGCCGCAACTATGGGGCCGAGGACGGCCTGCGGCTGGGCCTGTGCCACTATGCCGTGGACGAGGGCGAAGCCCTGCCCATGGCGCGCGACCTGGCACGGAAAATCGCCGACAACGCGCCGTTCTCGAACTACCTGATGATTCAGGCACTGTCGCGGATCGACGACATGTCCCGCAGCGACGGCCTGTTCACCGAGAGCCTCTCTGCCGCCATGGCCCAAACCACCGACGCCGCCCGCGAGGGGCTGGCTGCATTCCTGGAAAAACGTGCGCCGAATTTTCGGGAATAGACAGGACCGATCACGATCTGCGAACGTTTCTACGCTTGCAAAAAGGCGCCCAGCAGCGAATGGTCGGCCCTCCAGAGATCTCTGCGGCGAACGGCAGGTTTGAGCCCTTTTTTTCCGATCTGCTGCAAAGCGGCGAATGGCTGCAAATGTGTGGCGATCTTCAGAGCTACGCCGGCGTATTCTTTGTTGCTTCTAATCTGTCGGTGTTCTCAGCGATCCAATTTTCAAACTTATCCATCAGATTTGGCCATACATCGTTATATTCGTGATGAAAGGTCATCATGCATAGTTCAATAGAATCAAGATGCGACGCTCCATTAATCTCCATCCAACGATTTGAAAAGCACGTTTCATACTCGTCATGATTGACCTCTGAATAACCAGCCACTAGGCCATAATAGTTTGGGTGAGCGCTTTCTGACAGGATGCCATACAGATTTTCGATGCCAGGATACCGCTTGTTACATTTTTTCAGGATGGTGACGATGTTGCGGGATTGGTGCTTGGTCGAACCGTCGCGCGAGCCTAATGAAAGGATTTTGGTCATCTGTCCGAACTCATGAAAGTCGAGTTTGCTGACCAAGACTTGTTCAATTAGTTGGTTAAGGTAGATGAGCGAAGCGAGCGTCTCGATCCCGCTACGCAACAGGATCCGTGCACCCAGTCCGTGGCCCTGCTGATGTAGCGCATAAGACTGAGTGAGAAGATCCGTCACCCGCCAGAACGCGGCCTCGCGCAAAAGCCAGCAGCGGAAAGGAGCCTTCCACTTGTAGACTATGGGGTTGCGTGAAAGGAGACCTGCGATCGGAATGCTCGGCATGAGAGATGCGCGCCAACTGGAGAGATTCTGAGCGATAGTATCCATTGGGTAAGCCTAACAGTTTCATAGGACTTGGAAACGTCCGCAATTATATTCGCGTGGATCTTCACCGCACTTGCAAAAGTCAATCAAATTGACTGTTTGTTGTAAGGCTCCCCCGAAGCCGTCATTGGAGCAGTCGCATTGAACGGGAGCAAAGTCCCGCACTCCAGCTTCCCGTGCCTTTCCCCTCAAGGTTCGATTTAGACGATCATCGCGCCCTCACCCCCAGCATAAAGGGTGGCAATCAGCTCTGCCTTGTTCGCCCGTAATTGCCGTTGGTTCAGCGACCCTTTTTCGGTGATTTCGCCTGCATCCAGTGACGGGTCACGATCCAGCGGAATCGCGCGTTTGACCCGGCTGGCCGATCCCGTCGCCGCCTGTGCTGCCTGCGCCAGTGCCGCCTGCACCGCACCTGGGTCCGCACCGGGCGTCAGCCACAGCAATGCGCCCAGTTCCGCTTGATCCTCGCCCACGATCACCGCGTCGCGGATCAGCCCGCCCATGGCATCGACCAGCCGCGCGCGCACCGCGCCCACCGCCACCCAGGTCCCGGTCGTCAGCTTGAAATTCTCGGCCAGCCGCCCGTCGAAATAGAACCCTTTGGACAGATCATCCGGGTCGGCGGGCCGCAGCGCATCGCCCAGCCGGTAAAAACCTTCGTCATCGAATGCCTCTGCGGTGCGGACGGGATCGCCCAGATAGCCGGGCGTCACGTTCGGCCCCTTGATCCGGGCTTCCAGCTTGTCACCGACGGGCACCAGTTTCAGCGTGACGCCGCGCGCGGGCACGCCCACGTTGCCGGATTGGTCCTGAACATCGGTGCAGGCCAACGTAAAGGGTGCGGTTTCCGTGGCCCCTAGGCCAGTGGCCAGCAACACCCGCCGCCCCGTGATCCGCAGGCCCACGGCCGACAGCCGGTCCCAGGTCTGTTGCGCCATCCCGGCACCCGCGTAGAACAACATGCCGAGTTTTGCGAAAAACCGCTGCGCAAGTGCTGCGTCCTGCTCCAGCGCGGCGACAAGCTGGTCGTAGCCGACGGGCACGTTGAAATACCAGGAGCAGGACACGTCGGACAGGTTGCGCAGGGTTTCTTGCATTTTGCCCGGTGTGGGGCGACCGTCGTCGATGTAGTAGGTGCCGCCGTTGGTCAGGATCAGGTAAAACACCTTGTTGCCTGCCGCCGTATGGTTCCACGGGGCCCAGTCCAGCGTGACGGGCGGATCGTCCGAGAGATAGCGGTAGCAGTCACGCACCATGGCCTGACTGGCACAAACCATCCCGTTGGTGTTGATCACCGCCTTTGGCGTGCCGGTGGACCCCGACGTGAACAGATATTTCAGCACCGTGTCCGCCGTCACCCCTGCCCGCGCGGCATCCGCCGGGGCGGGATCACTGGTCATCAGATCATCATAGGCGATGTCACCGGGTCGCGCGTTCCTGCACGTGATGACCGCGCGCCCGTCTGCCGAAATGGCACCCAGTGCGGCGGCAAAGGTCGCGGCGTCATCGGCAAAAACCGCACCGGGGTTCAAGGTCGCTGCGATGTCGCGCAGCTTGCCGTGGTCCTGACTGACCAAGGAATAGGGCACGGCCACAGGCGCGAACGGCACACCGACATAGGCCGCAGCCAGACCCAAAAGCGCATGTTCGAGACTGTTTTCCGACAGGATCAACAGCGGTCTGTCCGCCGTCAGCCCAAGGTCCAGCAACCCCGCACCCAGCCTGCGCGCGGCATCCAGCGCCTGCGCGTAGCTGACGGTGATCCAGTTGCCATCCGGCCCGCGCCGCGCGATCCATGTCCTGTCGGGGGCGGTCTGCGCCCAATGATCCAGATAGGCGGCCATGACCTGCGGATGATCTGGCAGCGGATCGGTCTGCCGCATCAGGATCGTGCCGTCAGCGCGGCGGTCATAGCCGAAACGCGGCGTCCAGAATCGGTCGGTCATGTGCTGTTGCCCCCCGTGCGGACCTTGTGCAGCAGATGCAGCAACGTGTCCTTTTCCGTGTCGTCCAGCCCGGCAAAACACCGCGCCTCATGCGCGCGCACCAGCGCCACCAAGGCGTCGAACCGGGCGATCCCGCGGTCGGTCGGTTGCAGCGCCTGCACCCGCCTGTCGCCCGGCACGGGATCGCGCCGGATCAGATCCGCGCTCTCCAGCTCGTCGATCAGCGCGACCATGCCGGACCGTTCCACACCCAGCGCACGGGCCAATTC
>NZ_JAJATZ010000010.1:0-88290 GCF_020531945.1 Loktanella gaetbuli | reverse complement strand
GGGTCCAGATTGCCGCGCGCACTGGTCAGGATCCGTGCCGCCACCAGCACCGGCCAATGCACCAGATACAGCGAATAGGACATCAGCCCGATCCCCACCATGCCACGGGTGGACAACAGCCGCCCCGTCAGCGTGATCTGCGATTGCCCCGCCCAGATGATCGCCACCGCCCCCAGGCAGGGGGCCAGCGCGTTCAACCCCGGAAAGGGGTCGGTCTTGTCCAGCGTGAACACCGCCCAGGCGATGGCAACCAGACCTGCGGCGGCCACCAGTTCGGCCAGCAGCCGGTGGCGCAGCGCAGGAAACGCCCCCAGCGCCAGAAGCGCGCCCAGACCCAGCTCCCACACCCGCGTCGGCGTCAGGTAGAATGCAGCGACCGGGTGACGAGGCACCATCCAGACCGCCAGTGCGAATGACGCCAACGACAGCCCCGCGATCAGCAGGGTCCGGCTGGTGCGCCGCCAGGCCGCGATCAGCCACAGCAACACCGGGAACACGATGTAGAATTGCTCCTCGACCGCCAGCGACCAGGTGTGCAGCAAGGGCTGCATGGATGTCGCGTTTGCGAAATAAGCGCTGTCGATGCGGAAAAAGTAGATGTTGGACGAAAACAGAAGCGAGGCGATCCCCGCCTTGCCTATCACCACGTAGTGCTGGGGTAGCAACAGAAACCAGAACACCACGATGCAGGCGGCCAGCACCACGAACAGCGCGGGCAGGATGCGCCGCGCGCGGCGTTCGTAGAAATCGATCAGCGAAAACCGCCCCTGTTCCAGCTCGCGCACAAGGATCCCCGTGATCAAAAATCCCGAGATCACGAAAAACACGTCCACGCCGACAAAACCACCTGCGAACAGACCCAGGCCCGCATGCCCCAGCACCACCGGCACGACGGCGAGTGTGCGCAGCCCATCGATATCACGCCGGTAGCCGGTAAAGTTCATGTTCAGGCACCTACCCTGTTGAAATACGGCAGACCCATGCAACTACCTTTGCGGGTAAAGCGAGAGCTCATTTACCATATCCAGAAGCTGCGGGAGTATCAGGCGAGACCCCAAAACACTGAGATGATTGTCATCTTGGTACAGAAATGCGCCATTCTGACGGATCGCACAATGATCTGCACATAGCAGTAATCTGGGAGAGACAAAGAACCCGTTATGGAACTGTGCCACATCTCTTAGAATGGCGTGGGTCGTCTGGGTCGTTTGATCATAAGTTGCGATATCAGGACCGACCGGCACCGACTGCCTTAGAATAGCTGCTTCTGCCGTTCTTTTCGGGACATTAAACCCGATGTCAGGCATCTGCCCGATGATGACGATCCGCCGGGCCAAAGGCCGCAGTCTTACCATCGTCTGCATCAGACCCTCACGCAAAAGCTGTTCGGATGTAGCCGCCTGGGGCATGCTGTCAGAGACACGATACAGTTTTCTGAACTGGCTCTGACGGTCATCAGATGCCGTATCTGCACCGGCGAGAATCCAGCGCGCATGTAGCACGATCGTATCGACAGGGCCTTGGCTGGTGATCCAGTCAATGACCTGGCGATTATGCGCCTGACACGGGTCCGGACCTGACGCACGGGTGCGTTGCACGCCCAACAGCGGAAGGCACCCCGGCTTGTAAAAGGACACGCCTATCAATCGATGCTCTGCCATCCAGTCATCGAGGCCATCGGCAGCGACTCTGGCGTGGGAATCTCCCCACAGGATCAAACGCCCCTCTGCGCGGTCTGCGTCTGACCCTAGACGACAACCAGGCACCCCGATTTCGGCGATTCCGCAAGTCTTGATCCGCGATGGCGCAGTCGTGACGCGGATGTACTCTGCCGCCAAGCCGGATGGCAGGCGTTGCGGAACGCCTTGTGTCATGATCAGCAGGGCAAACAAGCCCAGCAGGGCCGCACCCCCGGCCCCCGACAGCGCAAAGATCGCCCGGCGGCCGAACCTTGTGCCCCCCTTGTGTGTGCGAAACGGACGTTCCACGAAACGCCAGCTGGCCCAGGCCAGCGCCAGCGACAGCATCAGACAGATCACGATGGTTGCGGGGTCCAGATTGCCGCGCGCACTGGTCAGGATCCGTGCCGCCACCAGCACCGGCCAATGCACCAGATACAGCGAATAGGACATCAGCCCGATCCCCACCATGCCACGGGTGGACAAGAGCCGCCCGGTCAGCGTGATCTGCGATTGTCCCGCCCAAATGATCGCCACCGCCCCCAGACAGGGGGCCAGCGCGTTCAACCCCGGAAAGGGGTCGGTCTTGTCCAGGGTGAACACTGCCCAGGCGATGGCAACCAGACCGGCGGCGGCCACCAGTTCGGCCAGCAGCCGGTGGCGCAGCGCAGGAAACGCCCCCAGCGCCAGAAGCGCACCCAGACCCAGCTCCCACACACGGGTGGGCGTCAGGTAGAATGCAGCCACCGGGTGACGGGGCACCATCCAGACCGCCAGTGCGAATGACGCCAGCGACAGCCCCGCGATCAGCAGGGTCCGGCTGGTGCGCCGCCAGGCCGCGATCAGCCACAGCAACACCGGGAACACGATGTAGAATTGCTCCTCGACCGCCAGCGACCAGGTGTGCAGCAAGGGCTGCGTTTCCACATCCGCACTGAAATAATCGGATCCCCGCCGCCAGAAAAAGACGTTGGAGGCAAACAGCAGCGTCGCGACACCGGATTTGCCCAGATCCTGAAAATGCACGGGCGACAGCACAAACCAAAACACCACGATGCAGGCCAGCAAGACAACGAACAGCGCGGGCAGGATGCGCCGCGCGCGGCGTTCGTAGAAATCGATCAGCGAAAAACGCCCCTGTTCCAGCTCGCGCACAAGGATCCCCGTGATCAGGAACCCCGAAATCACGAAAAACACGTCCACGCCGACAAAACCGCCTGCGAACAGACCCAGGCCCGCATGCCCCAGCACCACCGGCACGACGGCAAGCGTGCGCAGCCCGTCGATATCGCGCCGGTAGCCGGTAAAGTTCATGGGCCTACCCTTCGACGCTGACCGGCAGGTCCAGACCGTGGGTTTTCAGCAGCGCGTGACGGCGCGCGGATTTCAGATCTTCGCGCACCATTTCGGCGCACATTTCCTGCGCCGTGATCTCTGGCGTCCAGCCAAGGTTCTTTTTCGCCTTGGCGGGATCGCCCAGCAGGGTTTCGACCTCGGCGGGGCGGAAATAGCGCGGGTCGATGCGCATGATGACATCGCCCACCGCGATATGCGGGGCCAGATCGCCATCGACGCCCGTGACGGTCGCGATCTCGTCCACACCGGTGCCGGTAAACTCCAGCGTCACGCCCATTTCAGCCGCCGACCAGGTGATGAATTCGCGCACGGAATACTGCACGCCGGTGGCGATAACGTAATCCTCTGGCGCGTCCTGCTGCAGCATCATCCACTGCATGCGGACGTAATCCTTGGCATGGCCCCAGTCGCGCAGACTGTCGATGTTACCCATGAACAGGCAATCCTCGAGGCCCATGGCGATGTTCGCCAGACCCCGCGTGATCTTGCGCGTCACGAATGTCTCGCCGCGGCGCGGGCTCTCGTGGTTGAACAGGATGCCGTTGCAGGCGAACATCCCGTAGGCCTCGCGGTAGTTCACGGCGATCCAGTAGGCATACATCTTGGCCACCGCATAGGGGCTGCGGGGGTGGAACGGCGTGGTCTCGGTCTGTGGAGTTTCCTGCACCAAACCATACAGCTCCGACGTCGATGCCTGATAGAATTTCGTCTTTTTCTCCAGCCCCAGAAACCGGATCGCCTCGAGCAGGCGCAGGGTGCCCATGGCATCCACGTCGGCGGTGTATTCGGGCGCCTCGAAACTGACGGCGACGTGGGATTGCGCGCCCAGGTTATAGACCTCGTCGGGTTGCACTTCGGATATGATGCGGGTCAGGTTGGAACTGTCGGTCAGGTCGCCATAATGCAGCTGGAACCGCTGGTTGTCGGTATGCGGGTCCTGATAGATGTGATCGACCCGGCCTGTGTTGAACAGCGACGCGCGGCGCTTGATGCCGTGCACCTCGTAGCCCTTGTCCAGCAGGAACTCCGCCAGATAGCTGCCGTCCTGCCCGGTCACACCGGTGATCAAAGCCCGTTTCGTCATGTATCTGGTCCCGTTCCAACGCCTGTCATCGGTCTTCTGTCGCAAAACCCGCACCCTCACAACTGCGGGGGGCAAAGGGTCCGGCATTCGCCACGGACCGTTGCGGGTCTGCCCCATAGGCCGGGCGCTGCGGTCAGACCGCGTTCACCCTGGCGCAGGACATCATCGCGCGATCCCTGATGACCGGAGCCATGCCATGACCACATATACCCCCCGCCTCGATCTGCCGTTTATCGAGGGCGCGCAGGCGCAGAAACACGTGACCCATAACGCGGCCCTCGAACGGCTGGACCTGATCGTGCAGGGGGCCGTTGCGGGGTTCGACGCCACCGACCCACCCGGCACCCTGACCGAAGGCACCTGCTGGCATCTGGGCGCGGCCCCCACCGGCGACTGGGCCGGGCATGACGGCGATATCGCCTGTATCGCGGGCGGCGGCTGGTTGTTCATCACGCCGGCGGTCGGCTGGCGGCTGTGGGACCGGGCGGCGGGCGTGCTGCGGGTGAATACCGGCACCGGCTGGGACACGGTCGGCGGTGCCCCTGATCTGGACAATCTGCCGGGCGTCGGTGTGAACACCACGGCAGACACCACCAACCGGCTGGCGGTGGCCGCGGATGCCACGCTGCTGACCCACGCAGGCGGCGGTCACCAGCTCAAGGTCAACAAGGCGGGTCCCACCGATACCGCCAGCCTGCTGTTCCAGTCAGGTTGGTCGGGGCGGGCGGAAATGGGGCTGGCGGGCAGCGATGATTTCGCGATCAAGGTCAGCGCAGACGGCAGCACATTCACCGAAGCGCTGCGCATCGATGCCGCCACCGGTGCGGTCACCCTGCCCGCGACCCCTACCACAGACGCGTCCCAGGGGGCGCGGCAATTGCTCAGCTATCGGTTCCGGCATTTTCTCTATCCCGACCAGCGCTGGTGCGCGCCCTCGTCGCATACCGGATCGGCCAATGCCTCGCAGAACCTTGGCACCGGGGCAGAACCCAGCATCGATTTCGACTGTGCCGCACTGCTGATTTCGGCCGGATCCCATATCGACCGGATCGTGCTGGCGGGCGACATCACCAGCAGCGACGTGGCCGACCTCGAGATCGGGATCTATTTCCAATATGGCCCCTGGAACGCGGGCTGGACCAACAACACATCCACCCTGCGCGACACCATCGTGGCCCCGGCCGTAACAGGCCTTGGCCAGATCAACGGCATGGTGCGGGTCAATTACGCGGTAGATTACACCGCCCCCGACGAAGGCTATATCTTTGCCGCGATCCGCGCCGCGGCGGGCAGCACGCTGGGGGGCACGCGCTATTTCAACTGTTCCGGCCTGATCGGCATGACCGCCCCGAACTAACGGGCCACCCGCCCCTTGAGCCAGCCCAGATAGGCCGCATCCGCCGACCGCAACGCGGGGCGGCCACTGGCGACCCAGAACGCGCGCCATTCGGATTCCAGCGCATAGACATCCCAGCCCGGCGCCAGCGCGCGCGCCGCATCCAGCGTCTGGGGTTTGAGCGTGACACCGGCCTGTTCGGCGGGCATCCCGCGCCGGGTGAACCGGATGAGATCGCCCGCCTCTTCTTCCATCGTATAGTCAGGCAGTCCGTCGGCGGTGATCATCCGGCGCAGCGCCGCACGAAACACGCGCAGGGGCGCGTCCGATCCCGCCTTTTCGTGCAGCGTGGCGACACTCGCACGCCAGGTCCGCTGCTGGCCGCAATGTTTGCGGGCCAGCTCGTAGATGCGGCGTTCGAGCGGTTTGCGCAGGCTGAAATAATCGCGGCTCAGCGTCAGGACGGATTTGGCCTGCACCGCCCGGAACAGCCAGTCCGACAGGGTCACGCGCACACTGACCATCCGGCCACCGCGGGATTTGCGCACGATCTCCCAGCTTTCGATCAGGCCGAAACCGGTGGTGGTTTCCAGATCACCCGTGACGATGTTGGTGGTGATGCGGGTGCCGGCCAGCCGTTCGAACCCGTCGCGCAACCGGGTATAGCTGTCGCCGCCCGTGTCGCGCTGGGTCGCCATCAGCAGATCATGCGCCGTCAGCGTCAGGGTGCGGGCAATCGCACGGCCTGCGTTGAGGGCGGCCATCAACTGGCTGATGCAATAGATCAGGATGTCCTTGTCGTGGATCGTGGCCCGCCCCCGCACCGAAGGCGTCACCGTCACCGTGGTATCACCACGGGTATAATGGCGGATTGTCTTGTCAGGCCGCGTGGACAGTGAAAACATCGGATGTTCCATCGACCCCAGATCCCCCTTGGGGGCTGCGTCAAAGATATCGCATACGAAAAAATCGTCCGGTCGCGCGGTGCTCATGTCGGTCTGCCTGTCCTGCTTCCGGTCGTTGCCGGTCGATTCCCGCTTCGGGGTTTCAGTGACACCCTAAAGTTATCCACAGGTCTGTGTAAACGCCCGTGAACGGGGGATCAGAGTCACCGCATTGGTGTATCAGAGTCGGGCTATCGGGGGATCAGAGTCGCAGCGGTGTTTCGGTGACGCGATAATCTGCGTTGAATCAGGCTGTTACCGATGCTGCCTGTTTCCATAACCATCAACTAACGATCTCTAACACCATATTTTTTTTGGCAGCACACCAAAGCCGTGGTAGCGCTGTGTCATCCCCCTTGATTTGCTTAGAAAAACGCGCCCATGTGCAACCTTTTCTTCCATGTGCGTGGTTTTTGCGTATATTGACCCAAAGGCCGCACATAAGGCCGCCAGAGGGATCAAGAGATGAGCAGCACAGACCTTCCACCATATTTTCGCATCAACCCAGACCAGGCGCTGGCCGATCTGGATGATCCCGTCACCACCACCGGTTTCGCCAGTATCGCAGGGGCGGCCCGCGCGGGCCGTGACGACCTGGCCGGGCGTGGATTGGCAGAGGATGGTCAGCGGCATCTGCGCTTGTTCTCGACCTGGGAAATCACCCGCTACCTGATCCCCGTGGCCCAGGCCCATTTCCGCCGCGTGCTGAAACAGAACCCCGACCTGCCGCAGGGCCAGTCGGAAACCACGGGCGGCGCCAAGTGGTTCACCCTCGACGAGGTTCTGCGCCTGCGCGCCTTTTTTGGCCGCGAAGGATCCAAGGCCAAGGAATATGTCCCCTACCGCCCCAAGGGGCTGCCTGCCAAAATGGTGGCGGTCGCGAACTTCAAAGGCGGTGTGGGCAAGACATCCACTGCGGCGCATCTGGCGATGTCGGCCGCCCTCGATGGTTACCGCGTGCTGGTCATCGATCTGGACAGTCAGGCCTCGATGACATCCGTCTTTGGCGGCCGGGTCGAGGATGAATGGCAAACGGTGTTCCCGCTGCTGGCGCGGCATTATGCGAAACACCTGCAACTCGACAACCAGCGGCGGCTGGATCGCGGTGACGCTCCCCAGCCACTGGATGACACCCTGACCGAGGCGTTGGGGATCACGGCGCAAAGCCTCGTGCAGAAAACCCACTGGCCCAACATCGATCTGATCGGCGCCCAGCTGAATCTCTATTGGGCGGAATTTCAGGTGCCGGTCTGGCGGATGCAGGGTCGCGGATGGAAACTGTGGGATGCGCTGACCGATACGCTGGACGCCGACGGCATCCTTGACGACTACGACGTGATCTTCATCGATACGCCCCCTGCCCTGGGGTATCTGACGATCAACGGGTTGGCCGCCGCCGATATCCTGCTGGTCCCCGTCGGTGCGAGCTTTCTGGAATTCGATTCCACGGGGCGGTTTTTCGACATGCTCCACACCACGTTCCAATCCATCGAGGAAGGCGAGAACCTTGCCGCTCGTGCGCTGGGACGTGAAGAGATGGCGTTCCAGTGGGATGCGGTCCGTGCGGTCGTGACCCGTTTCGACGGCAGCCAGCAGACCGAAATGGCGGGTCTGATGCAGGCCTATCTGGGCAAGACCCTGTCGCCCCACCGTCAGGATTTCACCGCCCTGATCGGTCAGGCCGGCGAACAGGTCCAGGGGATCTACGAGGCGGATTACCGCGATTTCAATCGCGAAACATATGCCCGCGGTCGCGAGACATTTGACGCCACCTATGCTGCCTTCAAGAGCCTGCTCTTGGGGGCCTGGCGGCGGGATGAACTGGCGCAGGCAAAGGCTGCGGAGTGATCGCTATATTACATAATATGTTTCGCATGCGAAACATCACGGAATCGACATATAATTTTTGCGCAGCGGGCGCAGGGCTCAGAACCTGTTTACCAGGCCCCCTGATTGTCGCATCCCGCAAGGAGACACCCGATGGCCAAGCGTAAGAGACTGACACCGGAACCGACCCGCCACGCCCAGGTCGCGGCCCCCGAAACCAAGACCGCCATGCCGCGCGGATTGTCGGGCACGCGGATCCCGATTGCGGATGTCGCACAGGATGCATCGTCGTCAGCCGCCCTGGCCGAGGTCGCGCAAACCCTGACCGATGCCCGCAGCGAAGGACGCCTGATCCAGCGCCTGCCGCTGGACCTGATCGACGCCGATCATCTGGTGCGCGACCGCATGGTCGCCGATGCCGAAGAGATGACGGTCCTCAAGGACAGCATCCGCGAACGTGGCCAGCAGACCGCGATCGAGGTGGTGGCACTGGAAGGTGGGCGCTTTGGTCTGATTTCGGGCTGGCGTCGTCTGGGGGCCCTGCGCGATCTGGCGTTCGAGACGAAAGATGCTGCGTTCGAGACTGTTCTTGCCATCGTGCGCACCCCGTCCGATGCGGCGGACGCCTATGTTGCCATGGTCGAGGAAAACGAGATCCGCGTCGGCCTGTCGTTCTATGAACGTGCCCGGATCGTGGCGCGTGCGGTGGACAAGGGCGTGTTCAGCAGCGACCGGGTTGCGCTGTCGCAGTTGTTCGCCGCCGTGTCGCGGTCCAAGCGATCCAAGATTGGTAATTTCGTGTCTATCGTGCGTTTGTTAGACCCTGTTCTGGCCCATCCCACGGACCTGACGGAACGGTCCGGTTTGGCGCTGGTGCAGGCGCTGGAGGCGGATACCACGCTGGCCGACCGTCTGACGGCAGCCCTGTCGCGGACACCGCAGCGGACGGCCGCACAAGAGGCGCAGATCATCGCGGATACGATTGCTGCGACCCATGCCCCTGCCCCACCCTATGCACCGCAGGACCGGCCCAAGCTGCCGTCGCTGCGCGAAACGCTGTGTGACGGTCTGGAATATCGCGTGGACAAGGACGGGCAAATCCGGCTGACGGGTGCAGCGCTGCAGGATCAGGCGTTCGTGTCGCGGATGTTGCAGGCGCTGCGCGATCTGGATCGTAGATAAAAAACAGGCTCTGACCCCGGGGTCAGAGCCTGTTTCGCAGCGCGACAATCATTCGTCTTCGGTCGATCCCATGTTGATGTGGTGCTGGGCGATCGCGTCATCGATATTGTCGAAATAGGTCAGTTGACCGTCCTCGAGCACGACACCTGCATCGCACAGGCGTTTGATCTGCGTCATCGAGTGCGTCACCACGATTGCCCCCGCCGTTGTCATCCGGTCCATGAAAGCGGCGCGGCTCTTGCGCTTGAAGGCGGCGTCGCCCACGGATGTGACCTCGTCCACAAGATAGGTGTCAAAGGGGATGCCGATGGAGATGCCAAAGGCGAGACGTGACCTCATGCCCGAGGAATAGCTTTGCACCGGTGCGTGAAAATGCGGGCCGAGTTCGGCGAAATCCTGCACGAAATCCACCAGCTCGTCGGTATCGACGCCGTAGATGCGGGCCACGAATTTCGTGTTCTGCGCTCCGGTCATCAGCCGATTGAAACTGCCTGCAAACCCCACGGTCCAGCTGACGGTGCCGGTCTTGTGGATGATGCCGCTGTCGGGACGGATCGACCCGCCGATCATGCTCATCAACGTGGTCTTGCCTGCACCGTTGCGTCCCAGCAGACCCACCGACCGCCCTGTGGGAAACGTCACGTTGGCGTTGCGAAAGATCGTCTTGCGCCCGCCGGGGGTGCGAAAGGTTTTCGTGACGTTGTCGAACTGGATCATTTGCGATCGCGCAGGGCGTAGTAGATCAGGCTGGTGATGGCCCAGATCAGAAAGCTGAACAGCGCCACCAGTGACAGGATCAGCCAGCGTTGCGGATACTGGGATTTTTCGGCCAGCGTCGGCGTGATGTAGGGGGCGAGATAAAAGCTCTGGCGGTTGGCCTCGCCGCGGGCGACATCGAATGCGCTGAGTGCGAGCGCATAGGCGTTTTCGGCGTATTCGCGGTCCACGGTCAGGCGTTCGAATTCCGCGACGGTCTCGGCGTATTCGACGCCTTCGGGATCGGCCGATCCGCCGCCCGATCCGAACTTGCGCCGTTCCTCTGCGATACGCGCCTCGATCACCTCGAGCCTGCGGCGGGCCTGTGCGACGCGCGGATCGCTGGCGCTGGCGGTTTCAGAGATCAGGTCGAATTCGATCAGGGCCGCGGCCTGTTGCGCCTGTAGCGTGTTCAGCAGGCCCATCTGGCCCTGAATGTCAGCCGTCAGGTCGACGATCTGGTTTTGCAGGCGGAATGTGGTCAGCGCCTCACGGACGTATTTCAGGCGGTCCACGGCGATCAGCAGATCCTCCTGGGCGTAGCGGGTCGCATCATCGCGGGCGATCTGTGACAGCTGGTTGATCAGCGTGCTGCCCTGCTCAAAGATTTCCTCGGCGATGCGGGTGGCGTCGGCGGGGTCAAAGGCCAGCACCAGCAGTTCCATCAACCCGGTGCCGCTGTCGTAGGAAATCCGGACCATGCGCTGCCAGTAAGAGGTCAAATCCTCGATCGTGGCGCCGTCGGGGTCGAAACCCAGCAGCGGATCGCTGTCGTGGTGGCGGGCGTAGATCGTTTTCAGGTCGAGGGCCGCGTCGACCTGACGGACC
The DNA here is from genome assembly GCF_020531945.1 of Loktanella gaetbuli. Classification (NCBI taxonomy): domain Bacteria; kingdom Pseudomonadati; phylum Pseudomonadota; class Alphaproteobacteria; order Rhodobacterales; family Roseobacteraceae; genus Loktanella; species Loktanella gaetbuli. The sequence goes on along the minus strand of NZ_JAJATZ010000010.1, from coordinate 77,298 downwards.
ATTTCCTGACTGCGGATGAATTCATACAGGATGTCTGTTTCGCGGCTGGCGGACCCGCCGCCGGCCAGACCGCCGCCCAATCCGCTAAGCATGTCGGCGGGGGTTGCGACCTCTTCGGAGCGGACGGTGAACCCCAGGGTCGAGGCATATTGATCCGCAGCCCGCCCCCAGAGGTAAAACGCGCTGAGCAGGATCGGCAGCAGTGTGATGACCGCAAAGGACACGACAAGGCCCCAGTGCCGCTTGCGCACGCGGGCGGGCCCTGCGACGGGCTTGATCGGCTTTGCGGGTTTTTTGGGGGCTGCGGGGGCTGCCGTGGTGGTCGGTTCAGGGGTCTGTGGGGTCTCGGTCATCTGGCGTGGCCTTTTCTGCTATGGCCTTGTTACGCGGCTTGGGCCGGTTTGTCAGCGGCCCTTGCAAGGGCATGTGCCGTGTCATTGCGCCCGCGGCGGCGCAGCAGCCCGTCGCGCAGGCCCATGCGCATCAGTTTGTAATAGGTGCGGCGTTCCACGCCTTGGGTATGGCGGCCACGGCGCCACCACATCAGCGTGTAATAGGCGAGGGCTGCGGGAAATACGATCGGCCCTGCGGCCTGGCGCGCGATGCTGACGCCGTTGCGGCAGTGGTAGTAGATTTTCCACAGGGGGCGATAGACGAACCCCTCACCCAATGTGCCGCAGTCGTGTTCGAATCGCACGGAAGGCGCCAGCGCCATGGTGAACCCAGCGCGGCGCAGGCGCAGGGAATAGAGCACGTCATCGCCGTAGATGAACAAACCACCCTCTGGCAGGCCGATTTTGGCCACCGCGTCACGGTGGACGAAGTAGCCGACGAAGGACGCCACATCGAGCGGCAGGGCAGGGGCGTCGGGGGCAAAGGCCGCGTCAGAGACGTGAAATCCCGCGCGCGATCCGGTGAACAGGGTCTTGGCGAACAGCCCCGCGTGCCAGAACGGATTACGCGACGGGCGGTTCATCTCGCACAGGGTGCCGTCGGGATAGAACACGGCGGCGGCGACACAGCCAAGGCGGGGGAATTGCGACTCCAGGCCGGGTGTTTCGCGGCGAAACACCGCCAGCGCGCCGGGGGCAGGGCGGGCGTCGTCATCCATCAGCACCACCCAGTCGGGGTCAAGCTGGTCGCGGGCATAGGCCATGCCAGCCTCAAACCCCCCAGCACCGCCGGTGTTGTCGTCCAGCCGGATGACATGCACCCGGTCGCTGGCCTGTGCGGGCAGCCAGTTGGGTGTTGCATCGGTGCTGGCGTTGTCGACGACGACGATATGATCGACATCCTCGGCCAGCAGGCGGGGCAGGGTGATCTGCAATTCCGCCAAGCGGTTGAACGTGACGACGATAGCGCAAAGGGTCATAGCGGGGCCTGTGAAAAGAGCGGGGCAGGGGTGCCAGCGGCCTGTGCTGCCAGAAAAGCGTCAGCGGTATCCAGCGCCTCGCGGATGGTGACATCCATGTCGAGGTAACGGTAGGTGCCCAATCGGCCCATGAATGTCACGTTGGACACGGTCTTGGCCCGTTCCACATAGTCTGACAGCAGGGCTTTTTCCGCGACCAGGCGGATCGGGTAATAGGGCGTGTCGCCTGGTTCGCAGGCGCGGGCGTATTCACGGTAAAGCACTGATTTTTCGTGACTTTCCCAGGGTGCGAAGTGCTTGTGTTCGGTAATGCGCGTAAACGGCACTTCCGGATCCGGATGGTTCATCACCGCACAGCCCTGCCAGTCGCCTATCGCGCGGAATTCCTCGAAATCCAGCGTGCGATAGCCCAGCCGACCAATGTCATAGCCAAAGAACCCGTCCAGCGGCCCGGACCAGAACACATGGTCCCAGTCACCGGCGGTGGCGGGATCGAACACGGTGTTCAGCCGGACCGTGATCAGCGGATGATCGAGGATGTTTTCCACCAGCGCAGTATAGCCATCCACCGGCATCCCTTGATGCGGATGGGCAAAGTAATTGTCGTCGTAGTTGAACCGCAGCGGCAGGCGTTTCAGGATCGAGGCCGGCAGGTTGGCCGGCGACGTGCCCCATTGTTTCTCGGTGTAGCCCTTGAAAAACGCGGCGTAGAGGTCGGGCCCGACAAAGGCGAGCGCCTGTTCCTCGAAGCTTTCGGGTTCGGGAATATCGGCGGTCAGGGTGGCGACATGGGCGCGCATCTCGTCGGGGCGCAGGGCGGTGCCGAAGAACTGGTTCATCGTGTGCAGGTTGACGGGCAGGGTATAGACCGCCCCCTTGTGCGTGGATTTCACCCGGTTCTTGTAGGGCGCGAATTCACCGAATTTCCGGACATAGTCCCAGACCTCGTCATCGCCGGTGTGAAAGATATGCGGCCCGTAGGTATGAACCATGACGCCGGTATCGGCATCGCGGGCCGTGTGGCAATTGCCCGCCACGTGATCGCGTGCATCGACGACGGTGCAGGCATGGCCTGCCTCTGCCAGCTTGCGTGCGACGACCGCGCCGGAAAAGCCCGCGCCGACCATGATAAACCGCTGTGTCATTCTGCCCTCGGCACCCCACATGTCGCTGCGCTATAACCGGAACTGGCGCGTGGGGCAAAGGGCACGGCCCGCGCGAAATCCCCTGCATTGGGTAATGGGCGATTGACCCTTTGGGGCGGGCTTGTATTTTGCGCCCAACCGCCACCGAGACCTCTCCTGCCAGAGGGGCCAGTGCGGACCAGGGGAGACGGTCATGAATGTCATCATGCGCACGGCACTGCTGACGGTGCTTACGGCGGGCCTTGCGGCCTGCAACGCGCCGCGTGGGGCCGGTTTCCAGTCCGAGGTTCTGGCCGCCAGCAGCACGCAGGTGTCGGATGTGGACGGCACCCCGGTCTATGATTTTTCCGTGTTCAGCGTGACGCGCGACAGCCTGCCGGTGTTGCAGGCCTGGCCGTCCAACAACACGGACCGGATGTCCTGGATCAGCCATCAGGCCCAACCCCAGAGCATGATCATCACCCCCGGTGACACGCTGGCGATCACCATCTGGGACGCCGAGGAAAATTCGCTGCTGACCGCCCCCGGCCAGCGCGTGGCCCAGTTGCAGAACGTCAAGGTTGGCCCGGACGGACGAATCTTTTTGCCATTCGTGGGCAACATGCGCGTCAGCGGCATGGCCCCCGACACGGCCCGCACGCGCATTCAGGAAATGCTGGTGAACACCGTGCCATCCGCACAGGTGCAGCTGAGCGTCGATCCCGGTCGGGCCAATACCGCCAATCTGGTGTCGGGCGTGCGCGCACCCGGTGTCTATCCGCTGCCCGATCGCAATGTCAGCCTGCTGACGCTGCTGTCGCTGGGCGGCGGCGTGAACGATGCGCTGCCCAACCCGCAGGTGCGCCTGTTCCGGGGCAACCGGTCCTATGGCATCGGTCTGAACCGTCTGTTCGACGACCCATCCCTGGATACGGTGATCCAGGGCGGTGACCGCGTGCTGATCGAGGCGGACGACCGCTATTTCCTGTCGCTGGGGGCGACCACCACGGAATCGCTGCATGTCTTTCCCAAGGATGAGGTCACGGCACTGGATGCGCTGGCGATCATCGGCGGTGTGAACGACGCCCGTGCCAATCCGCAGGCCATTCTGGTGCTGCGCGAATACGCCGCCGCCGATACGGTGGCAGGTCCCGTCAGTTCCGCCGGGCCGCCGCAGGAACGGGTGGTGTTCACCATCGACCTGACATCGGCGGACGGATTGTTCAGCGCGGGCAAGTTCCAGATCCAGCCCGGTGATCTGGTCTATGCCACCGAAAGCCCGCTGGGGGCGACCGCCTCGGTCATCGGGCTGGCGGGTGCGACGCTGGGGCTTGCGAACTGATCCTGTCCTGCGACGATGATTGTCGCAGAACAGGCAACGCTGTGTTGCAACCCTGAGGTTGTTTAACCACAATTCCGACAGTATCGCGCCGCCTGCGCGGCACCTTTGCCCGGTTTCCTGAAGGTTGATGATTTCCGCTGCTGCTGTGGGAATCCCCCTGAAACCGAAGGCTGCCCCCGGTCGTGTCATTCAATCGTAACGAGCAATATCTGTTAGAGTTGATCAACCGTGCCCGCCTGGACCCGCAGGCCGAGGCGGCGCGTTACGGGATCGACCTGAATGCCGACCTCAAGGACGGCACCATCACCACCAGCGCAAAACAGGTGCTGGCCCCCAATGACCAGTTGCATGCGGCCGCCACCGGCCACAGTGCATGGATGCTGGAGAACGACAGTTTCAGCCACGGCGGGGCGAATGGGTCGAACGGCGGCACCCGGATGCGGGCCGAAGGATATGACTTCACCGGGGCCTGGTCCTGGCGTGAAAACCTTGCCTGGCGCGGGGTCTACGGCACCGGCAGCATCGACATGTCCACCGCGATCGCTGCCCATCACGAAGGTCTGTTCCGCAGCGAAACGCACCGCGTCAACACCTTTGCCCCCCAGCTCAAGGAGGTGGGGATCGGCCAGGTCGGTGGCACCTTTACCGAGGAGGGGCGGGATTACGCGGCCTCGATGACAACGGTGAATTTCGCGGCGACGGGGACGGATGTCTTTGTCACCGGGGTGGCCTTTGACGATGCGGACGGCGACCTGTTCTACGGCATGGGCGAGGGGGTCAAGGGTGTCACCCTGCGCCACGGTAGCCGCAGCGTGCAGACCGCCGAGGCTGGCGGCTATGCGCTGGCGGTGGCCCCCGAGGTGGCCAGTGACGTGACGGTGCTGGTCGGTGACGACGTGCTGGCGGAACTGAGCATCGACACCAGCGCGGGCAACGTGAAACTGGACGTGGTGACGGCCGCCGACGGCGACCGCGTGCTGTTGCTGTCGGGGTCCGCCACGGTCGATTTCGGCACCACCGAGGTGCGCCTGCTGGGCCGCGCCGATCTGGACCTGACCGGCAGCGCGGGGGGCGATTTCCTGACTGGCAACGCGGGCAGCAACCAGCTGTCCGGTGCCGATGGCCGCGACCGGCTGTCGGGCGAGGACGGTGCTGACGTGCTGACCGGGGACGAGGGCCGCGACCGCCTGTCGGGCGGTGCGGGTGACGATACGCTCTACGGTGGCGAGGGGATGGACGTGCTCTATGGCGGGACCGGCAACGATACCTTGTATGGCGGCACGCATGACGACCGGCTGGTGGGCAACGCGGGTGACGATCTGCTGTTTGGCGGGGCGGGTGACGATTACATGATGGGCGGCCTCGGTGCGGACCAGTTCCATTTCGACGCAGGCACCGACCGGATCGCGGATTTCGAGGTCGGCATCGACCGGCTGCTGATCGCGGCGGGTCTGGCCGATGACGCGCAGGCGGTCATGGACCGCGCGCAGGTGGTGGACGGCGATACGGTCATCACATTCGACAGTGGCGACACGCTGATCCTGGAAGGGTTGAGCGACGTGTCGGTGCTGGCGGAGGATATCGCTTTTCTGTAGGTCTTGTCCCCGTGTGCCGCGATGGGCACGCAGGAGGGCCCGGGCATGCGCGACACCATTCTGATCCTTGGCGGCACGGGCAAGCTGGGCCGGGCCCTGGCCCGTGTCTGGCCGGATGATCTGCCTGCCCTGTGGCAGCACCGCCCTGACAGCGCCGCCCCCACAACCCCCGCGGTGGCCTGGGATATCCTGAACAGCCCCGCGCCGCTGGCCGATCTGGAACAGGCAGGTGTGACGGGCATTCTGGCATTGGCGGGATACGCAGGCCCGGAACCGGACCTTCTGGCGCAGAACACACCGCTGGCGCAGGCCGCGGCCCACCTGGGCAAGACACTGGGCTGTCGGGTGCTGGTGGCGTCCTCGCAGGCGGTTTACGGCCCGCGTCGTGGCCTGCTGCACGAAAGCTCCGCCTGTGCGCCGCAGGGCGGTTACGGTGCCGCGAAACTGGCGATGGAAGGCACCCTCGCCGGGCAGGACCATGTGACCTGCCTGCGGATCGGCAATGTCGCAGGCTGTGATGCGCTGGCCGCCGGTATCGCTGACGCCACGCCAGAGAACCCCGTGACATTGGACCGGTTCGCGGACGGGCAGGGGCCGCGGCGTGCGATGATCGGTGCAGCCGACCTGATGGCGATGATGCCTGCGCTGTTTGCCGCCCCGGACCTGCCGCCTGTGCTGAACGTGGCGCGCGCCGGATCGGTGGATATGGCCGACGTTCTGGACGCCCTCGGCCAGCCATTCGTCTGGCGCGACGCGGGCCCTGATGCGCTGCCTGACTTGCGGCTGGATGTGACCCTGTTGCAGGGGATTTGTGCTGTGCCGGATGCCGATGCCGCCGCCATGGCGCAGCAGGGGTGGCCCGTATGAGTGTGGGCAAACGCGTCCTTGATCTGGTGCTGGCGGTGACGCTGGGGCTGTTGCTGTTGCCGCTGATGTGCGTGCTGATGGCGGTGCTGCTGATCACCGAAGGCCGCCCGCTGTTCTATATCAGCGAACGGATGCGCGCGCCGGGCCGGGGGTTCGGGCTGATCAAGCTGCGCACCATGCCCGTGGGATCGGACAAGGTTGGCGGCGTCACGGGCGGCGACAAACAACGCCAGATGAGCCGGATGCACCGCCTGCTGCGCCGGTCCCGCGCCGACGAGATCCCGCAGCTGTGGAACGTGATCCGGGGCGATATGTCCCTCGTCGGTCCGCGCCCGCCGCTGCGCCGCTATGTCGAGGATTACCCCGACCTCTATGCCGCCGTGCTGGCCTGCCGTCCGGGGATCACCGGGCTGGCCAGTCTGGTCTATCACGCGCATGAGGAACGTCTGCTGGCCGCCTGCGATACCCCAGAGGCGACCGAGGCCACCTATCGCCGCCGCTGCATCCCGCAAAAGGCGCGGCTGGATCTGATCTATGCGCGGCACCGGACGCTGTGCTGGGATCTGGTGCTGATCGGACGCACGGCGATCAAACCGTTCAGATGAACACCAGCGTATCGGCCAGCGTGTCCAGCGTGGTGCCCGCGACCGTCAGCGCGGTGTCATCGCCGAAATCGAGGGTGGCATCGGCCCCGGCCATGCGGCCGTAGAGGAACATCAGGTCATCCCGGCTGATGCCGCCACCCCAGAGGTCGGTTTCGATCATGATGCGATCCACCAGCGGGTCGAAATCGGTGACGATCGCCGCCCCTTGGGTAAAGACGAAACTGTCCGCCCCCGCACCGCCGGTCAGGATGCCGAGGCCCGCGCCCGCGTCCAGCCAGTCATCGCCGTCGCCGCCCAGCAGCGTATCGTCGCCCGCCCCGCCGAACAGGCTGTCGGCGCCTGTCTCGCCCGACAGTTGATCGTCGCCCGCGCCACCTTGCAGGATATCGGTATCGGCCCCGCCGAACAGGGTGTCATTGCCCGCGCCGCCATCCAGCTGATCCGTGCCTGCCTCCCCCCATAGACGGTCATCCCCGGTCTCGCCCGACAGGGTGTCGTTGCCCGTGCCGCCAAAGAGGGTGTCGTCCCCGTCGCCACCGCGCAGGATGTCGTGATCCGCCTCGCCCAACAGGGTATCGCGGCCCGTGCCGCCGGACAGATCGTCGGCACCGTCACCCCCGGACAGGCGGTCGGTGCCTGCGTTGCCAGACAGCTGGTCGTCGCCTGTGCCCCCGAAAAGCGTGTCATCATCCGCGCCGCCGAACAGGTGGTCATCACCCGCATCGCCAGCCAGCGTATCGCGCCCGTCGCCGCCATGGATCGTGTCGTGCCCGTCGTCGCCGAACACCCGGTCATCGCCGGTGCTGCCGTCGATCCAGTCATCGCCGTCACCGCCATAAACCGTGTCGTTGCCCGCGCTGCCATAAAGCAGGTCATGGCCTGCACCACCGAACACCGTGTCATCACCGCTGGACCCATAGAGCAGGTCGCGCCCGTCGCCGCCGTAGGTCCTGTCGTTGCCGGACCCGCTGCTGACCCAATCGTCACCGCTGCCTGCATAGATCCGGTCACCGCCACTGCCGCCGTAGATGCGGTCATTGCCGCTGACCCCGCCATAGAGGGTATCCCCCCATGTCCCGCCATAGATCGTGTCGCGCCCCGATCCGCCATAGATCAGGTCGTTGCCGGACTCCCCGCTGATGAAATCGTCACCGCTGTGGCCAGACAGGCGGTCGTGGTTCGAGCCTCCGAACAATCGGTCGTTGCCCGACCCGCCATACAGCCAGTCGCGCCCCGATCCGCCGTAAAGCCGGTCGCTGGCACTGCCACCTGACAGGCGGTCGTTGTTGGTGCCACCATAGAGCCTGTCCGCCCCCGACCCACCATAAAGCCGGTCACGGCTGGACCCGCCATACATGCGGTCATTGCCGCTGCCGCCGTAGAGCCTGTCGTCGCTGCCGCTGCCGTAGAGCCGGTCGCCTGCGGACCCACCGTAAAGTCTGTCGCGCCCCGATCCGCCATAGAGCCTGTCGCCCCAGGACCCGCCGTAAAGGCTGTCGTTGTTGGTCGATCCATAGAGCCGGTCATTGCCGCTGTCGCCATAGATGTAGTCGCGCCCGCCCTTGCCCATCAGCGTGTCGTTGCCACGATTGCCATCCAGCCTGTCCGCCTTGCTGGTGCCGGATTTGGTATTGGCACCGCTGGATCCAGACCAGTCGATGCCGGTGATCCGGCTGCCGGAAAACCCCGAAAAGCTGAGTGACGGGATCGCTCCGGACCCGGCAGTCAGCGGCCATGCGCCGGGTCCGGGCTGGTCTGCGGGATCGCTGCCCGGCACGTCCCAGACCGAAGGGGACGCGCCGGGGGGGCGGGGTTGCAGGCCGGAGGTATAGCCTTCGTAGACGGGCAGATCGACGGGATCCAAGGGTGGCGTGGTATAGCCCGGCGTGATGACGATCGGAATGCGAAAGGCACCGATCAGGTCGGTGTCGGGCAGGGTGCGGTGGTCGATGGGCTGGCCACTCGCGCTGCGGACCTCCAGCACCTCGTCGCCATAGGTGATGCGAAACCCGGTCTGGGTGATCGCAAGGTCCAGCTGGCTGCGCGACCGCAGGAACGACCAGCCGGACAGGTCGATCCGGTCCAGGCCGGGTTGGAAATCCGCGATCGTGTCGGGGGTGCCGTCCGCCGTCAGCACAAAGATATCGGCCCCTGCACCCCCTGTCAGCGTATCGGACCCGGCCCCGTCGCGCAGGATGTCGTCGCCCGCACCGCCGAACAGCCGGTCAGCACCCGCGCCGCCGGTCAGCAGATCGGCCCCATTGCTGCCCGACAGGGTGCCGCCTGCAGCGCTCGCCGTGCGGGTCACACCCGTCGGTCCCGCATCGTAGCGCAGCAGCGTCAGCCCCGGTTCCGAGGCCGAGCCCACGTAGATGTCGATGGCACTGCCGTTGCTGCGCGCGGTGATGGCGGACACATTGGCCAGCGTGGTGTTCACCGCATCGGCCAGCGTGGCGCGGTGCAGCAGGGTGCCGTCGGGCAGCAGTTGCAGCAGGGTGATGCCGTCATCGCCACCGCCCGCGATCACATAGGCCTGGCCCTGATGGCTGATGGTGGTCATGGCCGCGACCTCTCCGAAGCGGGTGTCGCGGGTGTCGAGCAGGTGATCGACCGGGGTCAGGGCACCATCCGCCCCGATGCGCAGGGTGGTCAGGCTATCGGTGTCTGCGGCGGCAACCACCAGCCAGTCCGACCCGCCTGCACTGATCTGGCCCACGGCGGTGGGCGCGCTGACCCAGAGGCTCTCTGCGTTGCCGGTGGCGTGGCGCGCGGTCAGTGTGCCGGTGGCCCCCACGGCCCATGTGGTCACACCGTTTTCCAGCGCGGATGCGGTGAACAGATAGGTCTGCCCGGCTACCGTGGCGGTGACGGCGGATGACACGTCGGCGGCATAGGTGGCGGCGGTGTCCGCGATGATGCGTTTGTCGATCAGCGTGCCCTGGTCGGAAAACGTCATCTGGGCCACGCCACTGCGCCCGGCCAGCCCGCCCCAGACCACGTGGGTGCCGTTTGCCAGTTCCACGTTGGCGGTGTGTTGCAGGCTGCCCCAGAGGCCGGTGCTGCCCGCGACCGTATCACCCGGCAGCAGGGCCCCGCTGGAGGACACACCGCGCAGCACGAGTGCGCCACCCGCCCCGCCGCCGGTCATGATCACGGGGCCTGCGTCCAGATCCAGCGGGGTGATCCAGCCATGCCCGCCCGGGCGCAACACGTCACTGTGGGCCTGCGCATTGCGCAGGTTCAGGTCGTCGTCCGACAGGGTCCAGCTGTAGATACGCCCGTCGTAATTGGTGGTGGCGAACAGGCGGCCATCGACGATTTTCAGATCATCGGGGGCAGAGACACGGGCGGAATCCCAGGCCGTGACCTGTGTGATCCGTGTCAGCTCGCCCATTGATGATACCCGCCACAGCCTGCCATGCCCCCAGGATCAAGGCAGGACCGTGCGCGGTGCAGGCGGAACCGGGGCAGCAGCGTGACGCTTTGTGCAGGTTTTCCGAGACTTTTATGCAAAACGGACGGGCAGCGCAGGCCACATCCGGCGCATTTCGACCCGTGCCGGGGGCTCTGCCCTTGAAACAGAGGCAAGGGGGGGCCTAAGACAGAAGTGGCCCGCTGTCGCGGCGGGACCTTGGATCGGGAACGGGTGTCTATGTATCGATGGGTCAGCATTCTGCCGCGACGCGCCAAGCGCGGTGTGCTGCTGTGCGTCGATATCCTGCTGATTCCGGTGGCGCTGATCGTGGCGCTGACGTTGCAGGGCAATGCACTGGTGGATGCCGACACGCTGGCACGGCACTGGTTGGCGCTGCCGGTGCTGATGGCCATCGGCGGGTTGCTGTCCAGCGTGCTGGGCCTGCCGCAGGTGCAGCTGAAATCCTACGAGAGCCACGCCATCGCCCTGACCGCAGGCCATGCGGTGCTGATGGGGGTCTCGGCGGCGGTCATCTATGACATGGCGGGGGTTGCGGCCCCCTTGGCCAGTTTCATCAACTTTGCGCTGGTCTATTTCCTGATTTCGGTCGCGGCACGGATCGCGATGCTGAACATCCTGCTGCATATCTACCGGCAGGGGCAGGACATCAGCCGGGTGCTGATCTACGGGGCCGGGCGCACGGGGCGCCAGCTGGCCGCCGCGTTGCGCGGGGACGAGACGGTCTTTCCCGTGGCCTTCATCGACGACAATGTCAGTGTGCAGAACACCATTATCCAGGGGATTATGGTGTCGCCGCCCGTGGCGCTGAACGCGCTGGTGCGCGAACACAAGATCGACCGCGTGCTGCTGGCGATGCCGTCGGCACCGCGTGCGCGGGTGGCCCAGCTGTCGCGCCGCCTGGAGGACATGGGGCTGGAGGTACAGACCCTGCCGTCATTTGCCCAGCTGACCGGGCGCGAGGCGCTGATCGACCAGTTGCAGCCCGTGGTGCCGGGCCGGTTCCTGGGCCGCGAGGCGCTGGACGGGTCGCTGCCCAAATCGGGGGCCACCTACAAGGACCGCGTGGTGATGATCACCGGGGCGGGCGGGTCCATCGGGTCGGAGCTGTGCCGCCAACTGCTGACCCGCAAACCGTCCAAGATGGTCCTGTTCGAGGTCAGCGAGCTGGCGCTTTATGCGCTGGACATGGAATTGCGCGCCCTGCTGCGCGACCAGACCATCGAGATCGTCCCGGTGCTGGGCACGATCACCGACGAGGCGCTGTTGTTGCGCGTCATGACCACCCACGGCGTGCAGGTCGTGCTGCATGCGGCGGCCTACAAACACGTGCCACTGGTCGAGGCCAATCCGCTGGTCGGCATGTCCAACAACGTGCTGGGCACGCAGGCGCTGGCGCAGGCCGCCCAGACCGCCGGTGTGGACCGGTTCATCCTGATTTCATCCGACAAGGCGGTGCGCCCCACCAACATCATGGGGGCCAGCAAACGCCTGGCCGAGATGATCCTGCAGGACATGGCCAGCCGGTCCGGCAATGGCGGGACGATTTTCACCATGGTGCGGTTCGGCAATGTCATGGGGTCCTCGGGGTCGGTCATTCCGCTGTTCCAGGAACAGATCCAGAAGGGCGGACCCGTCACGCTGACCCACCGCGATGTGACCCGGTTCTTCATGACCATCCCCGAGGCGGCCGCGCTGGTGCTGGTGGCGGGCGGCTTTGCGCAGGGCGGCGATGTCTTCGTGCTGGATATGGGCGCGCCCATCCGCATCTATGATCTGGCGCGCCAGATGATCGAAAGTGCCGGCTATCGCGTGATCGACGACGACACCCCCGACGGCGATATCGAGATCAGGGTCACCGGCCTGCGGCCTGGCGAAAAGATCTACGAAGAGCTCTTGATCGGTCAAGGCCAGCTGACCACGCCGCACCCCAAGATCATGCAGGCCCGCGAGGCGCATCCCTCTGAAATCGAGGTTGCCGCAGCCCTCAAGGCGCTGCGCCGCGCGCTGGACACCGCCGACGAGGACGCGTTGCGCGCGCTGGTCGCGCGCTGGGTCGAAGGCGGCGAACAGGTGCTGACCCCGCGCACGCAAGACGTCAAACAATAGGAACAGACCCGATATGCCCCCCAAATTCGGCACCTCTGGCCTGCGCGGCCTTGTCGTGGACCTGACGCCCGATCTGGTGGCCGATCACGTCCGCGCCTTTGTCGCGGCCTGCGATACGGGCACGGGTCTGTTCGTGGGACGCGACCTGCGCGACAGCTCGCCTGCGATTGCCGCGATGGTGATGGAGGCCGCCCGGGCCGAAGGGCTGGCCGTGACCGATTGCGGTGCGGTGCCGACGCCTGCGCTGGCGCTGGCGTCCATGGGGGCGGGGGCCGCGGCCGTGATGATCACCGGCAGCCATATTCCCGCCGACCGCAACGGGCTGAAGTTCTATCTGCCGGGCGGCGAGATCGGCAAGGATGACGAGGCGGCGATCCTGGCGCATCTGGGGCGTGCCTCTGCGGACAAAGCCGGCACGCTGACGGTCAACACGACCGCAGGTGCCGATTACGTCGCCCGCTATGTCAGCGCCTATGGCGCGGCACTCGCGGGGCTGACCATCGGGGTCTACAGCCATTCCGCCGTGGGCCGCGACCTGCTGCTGGCGGTGGTGGCGGGTCTGGGGGCCACGCCGGTGGAACTGGGCCGGTCCGACAGTTTCATTCCCGTCGATACCGAGGCGGTCGATCCGGGTGTGGCCGCGCAACTGCGGGACTGGGCCGCAGAACAGCACCTTGATGCGATCGTATCCACGGATGGCGATGGCGACCGCCCCTTGCTGACCGATGGGGCGGGCCGGGTGATCCCCGGTGACATTCTGGGCCAGATCACCGGGACAGCATTGGGGGCCGAGGTGGCGGTGACGCCGGTGTCGTCGAATACCGGTGCCGAACAGGTATTCGGCCGCGTGATCCGCACGCGGATCGGGTCGCCCCATGTGATCGCCGGCATGGACCAGGCGGGGGGCCGTGTCGTGGGATACGAGGCCAACGGAGGATTCCTGCTGGGGTTCGATGCGGAGGGCCCCACGGGCAAACTGCCGGCGTTGGCCACGCGCGACGCGGTGCTGCCCTGGGTCGCACCACTGGCCGCGGCCCGCAGGGCCGGCGGTCTGGCCGCATTGGTGGCAGACCAGCCCGCACGGTTCACCGCTGCCGACCGCCTGCAAGGGGTGCCGACCGAAGCATCACTGGCCCTGGTCGAAAAATTAGGCTCTGAACTGCAGGATAGAGCCGCATTTCTGGATGACCTTGACGGTGCCGAACAGGCGATCGACCGCACCGACGGGCTGCGCATGACACTGATGGACGGGCGCATCGTGCATCTGCGCCCCTCTGGCAATGCCCCCGAACTGCGGCTTTATGTCGAAAGCGACAGCGCCGATGCCGCCGCCATGACGTTGGACCGGGGTCTTGCGCTCTTGCGCCGGACGTTGGGCTGATTGATGCAGACCCCCATGACCGATACGCCATTGCCCAGCCCCAACCTCAAGCCGCCCCGGTTCCAGTCGGTGCGCGCCATCGTGGCGTTGATCCTGCGCGAGATGGCGGCGACCTACGGGGCCTCTCCGGGGGGATATGTCTGGGCCGTGCTGCAACCGGTGGGGATGCTGGCGCTGCTGACGCTGGCGTTTTCACTGATCGTGCGGGCGCCGTCGCTGGGCACCAATTTCGCGATGTTCTACGCCACGGGGTTCCTGCCGTTCACGCTGTATAGCGAGATCGAGGGCAAGACGAACAACGCGATCATCTATTCGCGCGCCCTGCTGGCCTATCCGCGCATGACCTGGGCGGACACGGTGCTGGCGCGGTTCATCCTGCACCTGCTGACGCAGATCACCGTGTTCTGCATCGTGATCGTCGGCATCATCCTGGTGTTCGAACTGCACCTGACGATCACCGTCGGCCCGATCATGGTCGGGCTGGCCATGGCCGCATTGCTGGGTCTGGGGGTCGGTCTGGTCAACGCGGTGCTGTTCGGCCTGTTCCCGGTCTGGAAAACCATCTGGAAGATCATCACCCGGCCGCTGTTTCTGGCCTCGGGCATCTTCTTTATCCTCGAGGACATGCCGCAGGGGGTGCAGAATTTTCTGTGGTGGAACCCGCTGGTGCATGTCACCGGCCTGGTGCGCACCGGGTTCTATTCCGTCTATCACCCGACCTACATTTCGCTGACCTACGGGTTCGGTCTGGCGCTGGTGCTGATCCTGCTGGGACTGATCTTCATGCGGGCCAATTATACAAAGGTGCTGGAGGCGCGTTAGATCCAGCCGAACCGGAATGTCGTGCGATCACCGGTGCGATGCAGATAGCCTTCTTGCCACAGGATCAGGGCGGCGACCTGCCGGTCGGTGGGGCGTCCCGGCAACAAGGCTGTGCGCAGCTGTTCGGCCAGTGCGCTGGGATTGCGCGGGAATGACACGTTGGGCGTGCCGGTCGAACAGTTGAAACTGGTCACCGGCGTGCGCCAGTCGCCGTAGTTTTCCGTCAGATAGCGGTCGGCGTCGGCAGGGCCGCGCACGGACAGGCCCGAGAGCGCGTAATCGGCCAGTGTGAATGCGCTGTTGTCCCAGCGATGTTTGGCCGAACCGTGCCAGGACAGGTCACCGTCAGGGTGATGCACGAAAATGTCGATGCCGATGCCGCTGGCGTGCATGACCCGGATAAGAGCAGGCTGTGGCTGGCCGGTCCACAAACCGTCGGGATCGCGGGTCAGGTCGAGATGATCGCTGGCATTGATATAGGCCAGATCGGCGCTGGCCGTGATCTGGTGGCGCAGCTTTGCCTCGTCGAAATCCACGATGTCGATGCCAACATCGATGTCGTAATCATGGGCCAGAAAGGCACCCTCGCGCACAGCACCCAGAAAGGTGCCGGAAATCACGTAGAACGGCAGGTCGCATGACTGGATTGCGGACAGGGCGGCGCGGGCCTGATCCAATGTGAACTGCGGCGCGGATTTGCCGGCGACCCGCTTGCGGGTGTCGGGATAGGCAATGTCACGGACCAGATCGCTTGCCTGTGTTTCGAACCGTTGCATCAGGGCCTGCTGGTCGGCAGGGTCCCTGCTGTCGCGGATCTGGCGCGCGAGCACATAGAGCCTGGCAAGATCGGCGTGCAGCCCCCTGCGCCCTGCCAGCCAGTCCGCAAGCGCGTGCACCGTGCCGGGGTCCATGTCGCTGGTCGGATCGAACAGTGGAACATCGCCGGGCATCATGCGCGCCGTCCAGCCGTGGGTCAGATACCAGCGCAGTCGGTGCATTGCTGTGGCGAACCGGTCACCACGGCACAAGGCGGCCGCTTCGCGTGCCAAGGCGGCGCGGCCGGTGATGATGAAGGTGGTGACCGCCATCAGTCCGGCAAAGGTCAGACGCAGCGCAGGACCATGAGAACGGTTCAGCCAGCGCAGCGCACGAAAGGCGCGTGGGGACATGCCTATCCGGCCTGCTCGGTGTGCAGACGCTTGATCGCGGTCGATGAAATGGTGGGCGTGCGGGGGAGGTAGATCACCTGGCACAGATCGCTCAGGTCGTCGAACTTGCCGGTCCAGTCCGCCCCCATGGTGAACACGTCGATATTGTGCTCGGTGATATCGGTGCGTTTCTGTTCCCAGTTTTCCTCTGGAATGATGACGTCGACGCAACGCAGCTCTGCCAGCATGGCGCGGCGCGTTTCATAGTCGAAATGCGACTGCTTGCCCTTGATGTCGTTGAACGCATCCGAAGAGATTGCGACGGTCAGGTGGTCCCCCAGCGCGCGGGCGTGCTGCAACAGCAGGACGTGGCCATAGTGAAACGTATCAAAGGTCCCGTAGGTAATGACTTTTTTCATGTGGCCGCCTTCTCTGGGCCCTGTGGGCCTTTGGTTTGTGAGGCGGTATCATGTGCGCAGGCCCGGTTTCAAGATTCATCCGTGTGGTCGGGGTCATCGACAGGCGATGTGTTCCGATCCTGGCACGTGTTCGAAATTCTGCCGTCCATACGAGGTGCGCCACTTGGGGCCTGCATAAATCTGTTGTAGCGTCCGCAACCATCAGTGTGCCAAGTCTCAGTGAATTCCATTCATATCGGATCACACGATAGAAAAATGATAAAATGACGGATTGGGACTTATGATCGAGGCAACCACGAAAACAGATGCGGATACATCTGCCGAAAAGCAGAACACATGCCTCGTATTTGGTATTACATCTAATTTGGGTTTCGCCCTTGGCACGTTTTTGATCGGATTTATCAAGCATCATCCTGACTGGAACGGTTTTGTCCATGTTTTTCATAATGGTGTTTCACAAGAGGATCAGGATACGATTGTGTCGATCTGGCCGGATGTTACATTCAGCGTGATCGCAGAAGACGACATCTATGCAAAGTGTAACGGCACCGAAACCTCTTCCGAGGTCGTGCGCAATATCATAAATAGATACAGTGTCATGTATTTTGCAAAGTTCGCATGTTTCGATCTTTTGAATATTTATGACAAATGCATCTGGTTCGACGTTGATATGGTTGTGCAGAGGCACATTCCGGATCTTTGGGACTTTGAGGATTTGGCATGGCGCCCGGTTCTTAAAATAACGGAATCAAAGCACAAGGACCTGCACCGTGACTATGCTGATATCCTTAACGCGCACCCGGTGCCGCGCCCGAATGGCGGTCTGATCTGTGTGTCGCGTAATGTGTGGGAAAAGCATGCGATAGATTCTAAGGTATTATACGGGATATTCTTGGGTGTTTCCTCGAAAAAGGATATTCTGACCGGGGATGAAATGTCCCTGATGATCATGGCGTCGAAATACAAGTTGGACGTCAAGGTTCTGGACAAGGCGTATAATTGCCCGTCTGCGTCACCCTACGGTCGCGATGCTTTCGTTGTGCACAGTATCGGTCCTCAGAAATTCTGGAATGACGGCGCGGTGGCGGTGGCCTATCCAGCCTGGCAACAGGATTTTGACCTATGGCTGGAGGCTGGCGGCAGCCCCTATAACGGAAAGTTCGATGCCTCTTACATTCCGCATAGTCCCAATGACATCATTGTTGAATCACGCAGGGTGCGAAACAACAATATCGTCCTGGCTGCGCTCAAACCGTTTTTCCCCGATGTTGTCATACTGGATATATACAACCAGCAGGCGGATGGTGTGACATGCTATTTTCCCAAGTCGGGAAAGCGTTTCCTGATCAGGATAACCCCGTTCAGCCTGACACCCGGTGAGGCTGGGTTCGAAGCGTTTTATATTGATCTCGAGGTCCCGGCCGAGAGCGGTGATCTGCACACATCCATCGCGCGACGGTTGAGGGTGATGGACACGCCTGGCCTCACCATAAAGCGCAAGACGCTCTCGGATGGGCGGATCCGTTTGGTGCGCAAGAAGGTCCCTGGCGCGGAACTGGACATGCGGCTCGCGCAGTTCATACGGATCGGCCAGGTTCTGAGTGGCGAAAAAAACATCGCGCCACTCGTTTTACGGTCCGTCGCGAAACGCATCTACAAGAAGGTCTTTTCGCGGTAGGCGGCCACCGCCTGCACCTTTATTTCGTGGGGAGTGTGTCGAACGCCTGTGCCACCTTGTCGAATTCGGTGTCAAAGGCCGCGGCCAGCCAGTCGAAAGACGCGCTGCGCATATCCTTGAGTTTCAGGTGCACCGCGTCCCAGTCGATGGGCTGGTCGATGATCTGTGGATCAAGCGCATCACGCTGCTGAATACGGTCCCCCAGACCCAGCATGTCGAACAGGGCAAAACGCGCGTTGCCGCGGCTGCCCTTGGGGGCGCAAATGAACGGCTTGCGAAAGATTGTCGCCATACAGGCCCCATGAAAGGAGTCGGTGAACACGAATGAGGCTTGGGAGATCGCGGCGACAAAATCGGCCAGATTGGCATCGGGAAAGAACGTCAGACCATCGTAGGATTGAAACTGGGCTGTCTTGGTGGCCTTGGCGGTGTCGTTCTGCATCGTGCTCATGAAATAGCTGTCCGCGATACCGGTGCGGTCTGCCACGGTGTCGCGTGCGAATGCCACCAATGTGTCATCGACGTCCAACACGTAGTTCAGGACATAATCGGTGCTTTGGATATCCACGCGCGCCCGTGTCTGCAGCTCTGCGTAGATGTGGGGCGGGCACAAGAACACGGGATCCAGGATCTGCGTGGCGGTAACCCCGATACTGTCGAGCATTTCGACGCCGTCGGGTTCGCGCACCGAGACATGATCGATTTGCCGCAAAAGATGCGCGGCAATGGCGCCCTTGGCCCCCTGGATCGGGAATTGCGATCTTTCACCGCCAAGGGAAGTCGCCACCGAGATTTTCTTGACCGAACTGTCGCCCGCGCCCAGAAATTCATATTCGGGATTGAACGGCACCCATTTGCCCGCCCAGAGCTGGTCAGAGGCCAGAACGAACCTGGCGCACTGCTTGCGCAATATATGCAGGTCCTCTGGTGCGTGATGGGCCGTGTAGTCGTAATACTGGCTGAGGATCTCGTGGTTGTAGCGATTACCGTTGTTGATGGCGGTCCGTGAGGGGCGCCAGACCACGGCCACGCTGAGGCCGATGTCACGCAAGATCTGGTGCAGTGCAAAGAATGTCAGCACGCCACCCAGATTGCCCTGATGATGCCAGCCGAAAAGCGCGACGTCATACTTGCGCGGTGCGGCGGGATCGACGGGGGGGTATTTGCGGGCGTCCAGATATTTGTAGACCTCAATCTCGTGGCCCATGTCCGTCTTGAAGGTTTCAAGGTCGCCGGTTTTCTTGGCGGTGATGAATGCGTCAAAGCTGCGCGCGGCCAGATGGCGCCGCTGACGGATCAGGGCCTTGCGCCATTCAGGCACATCCAGTTGTCCCGGTGCGATCCGTTTCAGTGGCACGGGCTGGCCGCGATCAACATCGTCCTGCAAGCGCACGCTCAACCCTTCGCGCCGGTGGCGCAGACCGCCGCCTTGCGATTTGATCGCATCGGACAGGCTGATATTTTCAATCGTGATGGCGTCGCTTTTGTTGCCCTCTTCGAGGATGTCGATGATGTCCTGATTGCGCGCGATCACGACGTTCGTGCCGCGCCAGTCGGCGCTGTATTTCGGCAGCCAGGCATCGCCCAGCACGACATCTGCGGTTTCGGCAAACACGTCGTCGCAATAGTTGCATGCGTTGGGCTGGAAAAAGTTATGCCCCCAGCTGCCGCCCACAAGGCGCGATGTGCGGATCTGCTTTTTGGGATCCTTGGTGCCCTGTTCAGCGGCAAAATTGTATTGGCTGGATTTCTTGCCGGGAATTTTGACCCGAAAATCGACCTTGCCCACCTCTTGCGGCGGCACACCCAGCTGCCAGGCGTTGGATTCCGCAAAGAAAGAGCTCTTCATATGGCCGCAGACGATGCCGACATAGTATTTCAGACAGGCGTCCAGCGCAGGATCGTTCTGCGCCAGAAGGCGGGCGGATTTGATGAAACAGGGCACGCCGACGATGGCATATGTCTTGTCGGGGTGTTGTTTGACTGTCTTGAACGCATCATCCAGCGTGGTCGAATAATACAGGCTCTTGCGGTGCCGGTCGACGTCATCGACCGAGAACGACACCCGGTAGTTGAACATGCGTGCGTCATCGCCGTCACCGCCGACGTGAATGACACCATCCACGCGCCCGCTGGACAAAAGAGATTTCAGAATCCACGAG
The DNA here is from genome assembly GCF_020531945.1 of Loktanella gaetbuli. Classification (NCBI taxonomy): domain Bacteria; kingdom Pseudomonadati; phylum Pseudomonadota; class Alphaproteobacteria; order Rhodobacterales; family Roseobacteraceae; genus Loktanella; species Loktanella gaetbuli. The sequence goes on along the minus strand of NZ_JAJATZ010000010.1, from coordinate 57,241 downwards.
GTCAGACCGCCCGAACTGCTGCCGACGATCTGTTTGTCATCGCTGATCCGCCCGGCCAAGACGGCCTGATAGGCCCCGACATTGCTGTCGACGGGCATCTTGATGGTTCTGGATTGCGGCGCGCCAAGCGCATCTTCGTGTGCGGCGTTGTCGGAAAACGGACAGACCACATCCGCCTTGGCCAACAGATCGGGGGACAGGTTCTCGACATCCGCCAGACGGGCTGCGTGCATGCCCTTGTCGTTGACGTCGATGGCGATCTGCCCGTCGGTGGCGATGGCACAGGCCCCGCATCCGATACAGATATCGCGGGCGACCACATCCTTGATCGTGAAGGGCTGGCTGGGGGCGGGCGTGGGCGCGCGGGCATCAATCAGCCTCTGTCCCGTCTGGTGGACGACGATGCCCTTGCCGTTGATGTCCGCGATCGTGGGGGTTGCGGGATGTGCGGCAGCGCCGGGTTTTCCCTTGATCAGGCCGGTCGTCACAAGCGTTCTGCGCGCAAGGCTGCGTCCACGGGTGCGCAGTGTGCCAAGCCGTGATTTCAACCGTTTCGTGCGGGCAGGGCCCAAGGTCCTTTTCACAACCGAAACGGCCAGCGGCCGCGCCGACGCAAGGCTGAGGCCGGGTTTTGCTTGCGCCCGTTTGGGTGCAAAAAGCGCGTCGTTCAAAAGCGTCAGAGACTGGGTGCGCAGCACGTCAAGCCGCGCGTTCACGCGATCCCAGTCGATGGGGGCGAGGATTTTTTCAAGATCGGCCTCCGCTGCATTCACGACCAAGCGGTCCTCTAGCCCGAACATGCGCAAGAGAGAGGTAAAGCGCGCCATGCCGCGTTTCGGGTTGCCGTAGGCAATGAACGGACGGTTGAATAGGATCGAAAAGGCCACACCGTGGAAGGAATCCGTGACCACGAATTGCGCGCTTTTGAACGAGGCCACCCAGCTTTCGACCGATCTGTCGCCGTCATTGCTTTGCAGCACGCTCTCAGCCTTCAAAGGCAGACCGTTGGTGGCATAGGTTTGCAGGCCGAGCCTGTCCTGGATTGTGTCAATCAGTTTGGCCTTGTCGGGGTCGGTATCCAGAACATAGGCCAGCATGCGGTTCTGATCGTATCCGAAATCCTTGGCCTGGATCAGCCTGTTGTAATCACCCGGCTGCAGCAAGAGTGTGGGGTCCAGGACGTGATGGGCCTTGGCCCCCAGCGACCGGCACAGATCGACGGCGCTATCCTCGCGCACCAGCACGGCGTCAAAGGCCTTGATCAGCTTGCGGATGGCGTCCTTGGTCGGACGGTCGAACCCCATTTCGTCGGCGCCAAAGGATGCGGCATAGCTGATGCGCTTTGGCGGGTTGGGATGACCCGAGAGGAAATCAAAGAAGAAATCCCTTGTAATGCTGCGGGCGTATTTGGCCCGCCAGACCTGATCGCTGCCCACGATGATGGCGTCGAAATGATATTTGTCGATGTTGCGTGCCAGCTGTGCGGACGAATAGAACCGCCGCGTGGCAGGTGCCAGTTCTGCATTCACAAAGCTGGCGTTAGGCAATTTCGACGACATGCCATAATGGTCGGCCATGGCGGGTTTTTTGGCATCCCTGGCCAGTGATGCTGCATTTTCGGTGAAATCCTTTGGCGGATGCCTGCGGTTGATGACGACCGGCTGGTGTCCCAACTGCCTGAGCTTTTCCATCAGCGCAAAGAGCTGCAGGTTGCCACCGAAATTCCTGTTCTGCGGCAGTGTCATCACCCCGATCCTGAGCGTCTTTCGCGGGCTGTCGGTCGCCGCAGGAGATGCATGATCGAGATCGATCTGCGCCACAATGCCGAGAACCTGAGCGTTCAAAAGCGCGGAGACCTCAGCCAGCGGAATGTCCTTGGCGATGTTCTGCTTTTTGCCTTTGTGTGCAAAGACGGGATAGGGATCCGTGACGGATTTCTTGACCAGATCGACGGCAAAGCGTCCCGCGGCCAAGGGGGTGATGTCCGCTTTGAACGCGTGCCCTGCATGTGCGAAATCGGCAACGACGCAGGTGTCACGGTAGACCCATAGACGCACCAGATGCTTGTGCGCCTCGGTTTGCTTGAGCGCGGCTGCGATCTGGTTCGTGATGTCTTCTTGCATCCTGTGCTCCGGCTTTCGTTCAAAATGGCATGACAGCCCATCAAGCCGCGGTGCTGGCACCACGAAATGTTCATCCAGCCACAACCGCAGTCCGGCGGTTGTTTACGCCGATTGATGCTGGTTGAGCAATCGCTCTGCGCGTGATGCCGATGTTCACATCGGCGGCGGCTTTTGGATCATGCCACCGCTGCAGGCACGATTTGCGCCTTGAGGTGTGACGTATTTCCGACCAGCACGGCCGACACAAAGGCTGTGACGCCTTTCTTCTTTTTTATCGACGGTAGAGTGTCTAGGAGCGCAGCCAGTCAGCGGAACATTCTGCTGCACCTTGATTGACGGAGGATTTTCCATGGGACATGTGATGGCACTGGTCGGATTTATTGCATCGCGCCGCCAGTTTCCCCTCGTCTTGTGCATTGCTCTGGTCCTGATTGCCTTTGGCCTGGACCTTGTCCTGTTCGGCGGTGTTCTGACCGTCGCGGATACGTTGGGTCTGATCGCCGCGCTGACCTTGCAGATGTTGATCCTGTATCTCTCGGCGATCATCACAAAGATTTATCCGCTGGTCCTGCACCGTGAGGCGACAGCATCGCCCGAGGTGCATAACTGGACAGTCAGTCTGATCATTGCGGGTTGTCCTGCAGTGGGCATTCTGACGGGTCTGTCGCTTTGGATGACGCTGCTTGCTCTGGTGGTCTTTGTTGTTCACGCGGCCCGCGTCGGTCGTCATTATTCCGGGTTGGGGACGTGGACCCATGCGCAATTGCCGGGGCTACGTTCCGATTTCTTCGTTTTTACGGGGGGTGGTCAGAACAACACCTATCAACTGACCCAGTGGCTGCCTGTCTTGGAACAATCGGCCCACCGGTTCTGTATCATCTGCGATAATCCTGCGTTTGCCGCTGCCCTGCCAAAGACAGACTTGCCCGTGTTGATCTCGCGCAACCTGATCGGCAACGAGATGGCGGTCATTGGTGCCGCCCCCAAGGGTGTCCTCTATACAGGCAACCCGCGCACGAATACCGGTTTTTTGCGCTTTGCGCAGTTGCAGCACGTGTTCATCAATCACGGTGAAAGCGACAAGGTCGTCAATCAGAGCAAGTTGTTGCAGGCCTACGATCGTTTGTTCCTGGCGGGGCCGATGGCGCAGCAGCGCTTGACTGACGCCGGTATTGCCCTGCGCGAGGGTCAGGCCGTGCATATCGGCCGCCCGCCGGTCGAACTGGACCTGACGCGCCTGACCGATCCTGCAGGCCCGGTGCGCCGGGTGCTCTATGCGCCGACCTGGGAAGGGCTGGTCAAAGAGGCCGATTATACCTCTGTGCGCGCCGAGGGCTTCGCCATGCTGGAGGCGCTGCTGGCAGTGCCGGATCTGGAAGTCACCGTCAAACTGCATCCGCTGACCGGATCCAAGTCGCAGGCCCAGGCTGTCTGGCGCAAACGCATGCTGGCCCTGTGTCAGCAGCGTGGCGTGACCGTCCACGGGCCTGATTATCCGATACATACGGCGATGAACGACAGCGACCTGCTGATCTGCGATATCTCCTCGGTGCTGAACGATTACCTGTATACCGGCAAGCCCATCGTGCTGTGCCATTTCGGTGAAATGCCGGTCGATCAGGTGCGCGATGAATTTGCATCCGCACAGGCGGCCGCAATCCTGACTGATCCGGCGCAGACCGCGCAGGCCCTGTCCGACAGCACGGGACCGCAGATGACGGCCGCACGTGCGGCGGTGGCAGAAGCCTCGCTCAGCCTGTCGAGGGGCGGGATGATGGACCGCTTTGATGCGGCGCTGGCACAGCTGAAACAGGACTGACGCAGGCGGCCGTCCGGCCGGATGCAGATCGCGCCCAGTCCAGGGGGGCCTGTGACAGATAGCGCTCCGGACGTGCGGTTCATGATTAGTGGAAGAGCTGCGCGACCCACCGCATCGGTTCGGTCAGTCGCATCGACTTGCTGCGCATCACCTTGCGATGATTTGCGTGGAGCCGTTCGTTTTTGCGCTGTAAGTCCTTTACGGTGCGGCGCAGCGTTGCAATTTCCTGGCGCAGCCGGCTGGGTTCGCCACCTTCCACACCATTCAAATATGCGGCGGTGACAAGCTGATCCAAAAGGTCTGTCGGGATGGTTCCAGGTGTTTCGGGGGTCGGTGCCGCGGCCTCTTGTATCCAGCGCCCTTTGGGCAAATTTAGGCGTTTTTCCAGATTGGCGTTGCCAAGGCTGTCACAGAATAATGTGACGATCTGGACGCGCTCTTTTGCGGAAAAGACCGAGCTGGCGTCGCGGGTGCCGGGTGCAAGGCGATAGAAGTCACGCAATATGTTCTGCCGGTCAAGGACGTTGGGCACCAGAAGATTCACAAGCTCTGCAAGCTTGAGCTGCTGCGTGTCGATCGAGGGATAGTGGCGCTGATCCGTTTGCGCGAGCCCCTCTGCGAGGGCACCGAGATCGCAAAGTTCCAGAAACGCATGGACGGGGCTGCGACCGTGGGCCGTTGCGTCTTCGAGCGATGTAAGCCGCAGTTCTTTTGCGCAGGCGGTTTCGATGGTGTTCACCAGATTGCCGAAATCCAGCTGACGTTCGTTGTTCAGTAGATATTCGGCCGGTGTCATGTTGCCGGTGTTACCGCCGGTGCTGACAAGTTCGCGGTAATAGCTTTCCATCCATCGATCCGGGCGACGGTAAAACAGCACGGGGACGATATCCCCGAGCGGTGCCAAGGCGGCGACAAACGTTCCGATTGCCGCCTTGCGCCTGGCTTGGTTCGCGTCCGGCATACTGATGTTCTCGGCCGAGATGATGATGGTATGGCAACCAAGAGCGTCGGCCTCTGCTGCGATCTGGTGGACCAGTGACAGGTCGCCCTGCGCAATCAGCGCCCGCAGTTTGTCGTGTCCAGGCAGCCCCTCTGCGCGTGTCGGGATTTCGTCCGTAAGGGTCCCAAGCCCCGTGGCTGGGAACAGGACACCCTGTGTGATGAGGTGATCTCTGTTTTTGTCCAACTGCGTCTGTATCGTGGTCGATGCCGTCTTGGGCATGCCAAAGTGCACGATGACCTTGCGGTTACCGCGGGTCGGGATCGATCCGGACATGGGAACAGTCGATGTTGCGGATGCGAAAACACGGTCAAGCACGGTCGAGAAGGCAGACATGTCCGCATCTTGCAGCGCGCGATAAAGTGCGACGGCGTCATCTTGTGATATCTTGCCTCGGCCGCTTTGTCCTTTGGTAAAGTGCAAATGCCCAACCGTGAAATGCCGTCGGATTTCGCTTTCGGTCGGTGACACCTTTTTGACAATACCCAGATACCTGTCTCGGAGGTGGGTCCGATCGCCCGGGGTGATCCGCTCAGCCTCGCCGCGCAAAAGGGATGCGCCCGATCGGCGTATGGCATCAAATATGATGCAAAAGAGTTCCTTCAGGACCAACTCTCTTGAATGGGGGCTATCAAGGGCCTCCCATCTGTCGATGGACTTCTCGAAACTGGTGACCCACATACGCCATTTTTCAAAATCGGGTGCTGTGGTGGTGATCGAGTTGGCACGCCGTCGCCAGATTTTTGTGGGCTCGCCGAGGATCGCAAGGCTGTTTGCAGATTTGAGCGCGTCAACCACAAAGATACGGTCTTCGAATTGGCGCTGGGTGACGTCGAACCGCAGGTTGTTGTCGTTTATGAATGCGGTGCGAAAAATGAAGCTCCAGCAAAACTTTGCGTTGAAACCTGCATGCGGAACGCTGTCGCCGTAAAATATGCCACGCGATTCCGGCCCGAAAAATGCGCGCTCTTGCGGCAGTATCGCACCTCTTACGTTATTCAGCTTGGTCTGGATCGTCTGGCCGTGGGTCATGTCTGCACCGGTCTCGATGGCATAATCGAGCTGCCGACGGAGGCCTTGGTGCGTGTAGAAATCATCTGCATCCAGAAATGCCAGATATTGACCCCTGACGGCGTCGAGGCCGATGTTCCGCGCGCCCGGCAGGCCGTTGTTTTGCGGCGGATGAATGACCCTGACAAAATCCGGCAAAGCCAGGCTATCAAAGAAGTCTGACGTAAACTGTGCGGGGTTGTCGTTGACGATAATCACCTCGATCCCGTCAATATCCTGCGTGATGATGGATTTGATCGTCGTGGGAAGAAACGCAACCTCGTTGTAGAAGGGAATGATGACGGAGAGCAGCGGTTGCACGGTCGGATTATTCTTTTCCATGGTAGGCTTTGCTCAAATGGGTGTCCTGCGACGTGTCATCGTTAAGGTTATGCCCTAAACTGCAGATGTTAAAGTCGCCCACGGGATCTGCGCGTCCTGCTACCACGTGTGCCGATGCAACGGTTCGGGGGCGTCGTCATGAGAATGTCGCCCTGGCTATCGCATAGACCGCCGCAAGGCGCTAAGACCCCGCCGACAACAGGAGCATCACCATGAAAATCGCCGTGATCGGTCTGGGATATGTGGGCATGTCGAATGCGGTGCTGCTGGCGCAGCACAACACCGTCGTGGCCGTCGATCTGGACCCCACGCGTGTTGATCTGGTGAACGCGCGCCGCAGCCCCATCGAGGATGCAGAGCTCGCGGATTATCTGGCCAACCGCGCGCTGGACCTGCGTGCGACCACCGATCTGGCGGCGGCGGTGCAGGGGGCGGATTATGCCATCGTGGCCACGCCCACGAACTACGATCCGGTGGCGAATTTCTTTGACGTAAGCTCTGTCCGGGCGGTGACGCAGGCAGTGCTGGCCGCCTCACCGGACACCACGGTCGTGATCAAATCGACGATTCCCGTGGGCTGCGTGGCCGAATTGCGCGCGGATCTGGGGTCGGACAACATCCTCTTTTCCCCCGAATTCCTGCGCGAGGGCCGTGCGCTGCACGACAACCTGCACCCCAGCCGGATCATCGTGGGCGATCGGGGCGATGCGGCCCGCCGCTTTGCCGATCTGCTGGTGCAGGGGGCCGTGAAAAAGGACGCGCCCGTGCTGTTCACCGACGCGGGCGAGGCGGAGGCGATCAAGCTGTTCGCCAATACCTACCTTGCGATGCGGGTGGCCTATTTCAACGAACTCGACAGCTATGCGCTGTTGCGGGGCATGGACAGCCGCCAGATCATCGCGGGCGTGGGCCTCGATCCGCGGATCGGCGATCACTACAACAACCCCTCGTTCGGCTATGGCGGCTATTGCCTGCCCAAGGACACCAAGCAGCTCTTGGCGAATTACGCCGATGTGCCGCAGAACATGATGCAGGCCATCGTGGATGCCAACCGCACCCGCAAGGACGTGCTGGCCGACCGGATCGTGGCGATGAACCCGGCCTGCGTTGGTATCCACCGGCTGGTGATGAAGGCGGGGTCCGACAACTGGCGGCAGTCATCGGTGCAGGGCATCATGAAGCGGATCAAGGCCAAGGGGATCACCGTCGTGGTCTATGAACCCGCGCTGGAGGAAGAGCGTTTCTTTGGCTCCGAGGTGATCCGCGATCTGGATGCGTTCAAGGCGCGCTGCGATCTGATCGTGGCGAACCGGCTGACCGATGATATCGCCGATGTATCGGACCGGGTCTTCACGCGGGATCTGTTCGGCAACGACTGAACAGATCCACGCGCTATGGGGCGGCTTGTCCTGGCCTTTTGCCCCTATTGTCGTTGCGGAAACGGTCGCTGTTCGGTTTTCGCGACAACGCCGCGGGCTGTTCGGTTCTGGCAACAACGGCCCGCGACGGGCTTTGTTTACATGCCCGGCCAGAACGCCGCCGTATCGTCGGCAGCGGTGACACCAACCTTCATCAGCTCACGCAGGGGTTCTCCTTCTACGACGCCACCCACCAGAAGATCACCGGCCAGCGTCTCGATCGTGAAGCGGTGCGTGTGGACGAGGTCGCAGGCGCGGGCGTAGGCGGCGTCGAGACGGCGAGCGGTGCGGTCACGCAATCCACGGTGCCGGGCGAAGAGCGTGGCCGGGTCTGCGTCGGCGCTGCACCAGATCAAATCGGACCCACAGCCAAAGCTGAGGTCAGCGGCGATCGCCAGGCGGGTGGCTTGTGCGAGATCGGATGCCGCGTCGCCGCCGCTGTGACCGGACGCGGACCCGGTGATCACGTCTTCTGCAGCGCGTCCGGCCAACAGGGTGATCATCTCGCGCTGAATGTCGGCGCGGGTGCGCGCATCCGGCAGCGGGGTCAGCACGACTTGCGCCGTGACCTCCCGTGCCACTGTCAGGCTGATCCGGTCGGGGCGGGCGTATCCGGTGATCTGGGCTGTGACGGCCTTGGCGGCACAGGCGACGGCGACACGCGCACGCAGCGCCTGTGGCACCGGCGGGCGCTGATCCCGCAGGGTGGTCATCAGATCAGTGACCGCCAGATCGCGGCCATTGGCACGGGCGGTCTGACGCGCGGCCTGCACCAGCCCCTTGATGTCCGCCATCGTGGCGCCGGAGGCCGCGCGCGCGATGGCGGTCAGGTCGGCGTCCGGCAGATCATTGCGCAGATGATAACGCAGCACATCCGGCAGATCGGCGGTCGTGGGGTGCTGCATATCGATCCGAAGTCCCAGCCGTCCGGGGCGGACCATCGCGGTGTCGAGATGTTCGGGATGGTTTGTGGCCCCGATGACGATGACGCCGTCGCGACCGATGGCCCCGTCAAGCCGTCCCAGCAGCATGTTGGTGACATTGCGGTAATAGTTCGAATTGTGATCCTGGGGTCCTTCGCGTGAGGGGATGGCGTCAATCTCGTCGATGAACAGCACGGCCCCCTTGGCCGGGCCCGATGCTGCCGCGATGGCGGTCTCAAAGCTTTTGGCGATGGCGCGCATCATCTCGTGTCCGCGACCTACTTCCGCCGTCTGCCAGTCACCCAATGAGGTGGCAATCAGCGGCACACCAGCGGCACGCGCGAGGGCCGCTGCTGCAAAGGTCTTGCCGGTGCCGGGTGCGCCCGTCAGCAGCACGCCATTAGCGACATCCGACCACGGCAGGGTGCCCGCCCGGTAGGCGTTCAGATCAGCCGCGATCTGGCGCAGGGTTTGGCCTGCCTCACCAAGACCGGGCAGTTCATCGAGCGTCGGTCCGTCGTCTGCGACGATGGTCTTCGGCAATGCCAGCTCTGCCAGCTTACGCGCGACACGTAACGGGCTGGGTTGGCGCAAGGCGAGGTCGACGGTGCTCATCGGCAGCGTTGCGAGTGCGGCGTCAGGCGGCAGGGCCGTGTGCATCGCATCCTCGGCAATCTGGCCGGTCGCACTGTGGGTCAGCCGCAAGGTCCAGATCAGCGCCTCGGCGCAGGGCCGGGCAATGTGAACGACGGGCAGCAGCGACAGCGCGTCAGGCAGCTCCGGATCCGGTGGAACGAGGATCACCAGCGGAGCGGGGTCTGCCAGCTTGTCCTCGGCGCGGGCCAGTTCGAGCGAGATTTTGGACGGTGTGCGCGTATCAAGAACGATGACCTCCGGGCGGAGAGGGGTCATCGACGGCGGCTGACCGGGGGGCGATCCCTTGGCGCGAAACCCTTTCATCAGCGCATCTTTGAGGCGCTGCGCCTCCGCCGTGCTCTCGCAGATCAGCACGGTGGCGGCCCCATCCGACAGCAGCGCATTGACCGCTGCCTGATCGCCAAAGGTCTTGGCCAGTTGCGCGAGGGCCAGCACGGTGCTGGCCGCAACCGGGTAGGGCGGGCGACAGTTCCGGGTCACGCTGTCGGTGGCCCATGGATCATCCCCCGCAGCAAAAGCTGTGGTGATCTCACCAGCGCTCATGGCAACTGCCGCAGGCGTCCCGCTGGGCATGGGCATGTCGTCTGCGAGATCGTCGGGGTCAAAGAGATCGGCCAGGCCTTCCTTGATCTCCCAGGCGCGCAGGGCATCTGCGGCGCTGGTGCCGGCGGCGGGTGGCGTGTCGGTGCTTGCGTGCGCAGCCTGCGGGGCAAGTGGATGATCGGGGTAGCACCGCAGCAGTGCGCTTTGGGCGAGTGGCTGCCAGGTGGGGGCCGGGTGTGAATCAACGGGTCGTGTCTGTCTGTCGGAATACGTCATGGCGATATCCAGCCTGTCGGAATGAAAATGACCCCGATACCCAAAGGGGCTATCGGTCAAAGGCAGGGATGAGGCGCGGCAGATCTGGGGGCGGGTCAGCGGTCCGTTGAAACGGTGCACCTGTTGCGGTGCGCATCGCCGGTCTGCCGCGCGCTGGTTATCTGCGGCGGCTGTGCGATCGACCTGGTCAGGGCGCGGTGGCCCGGCATGGGGACGGGCCCGGTCAGCGTCAGGGCAGAGGTATTCTGCATGATGATCTCCGCAAGGCTGGTCATGGGACGGGCTGACACAGGCTGAACCCCTGCACCCGCTGGATCATAATTTGCGATATCGCAGAGTAAACATGCAAAATCGCAAGCCGCCTGATCGGCATGATGGTCCGGACCTGGACCCGGATCACGGGCACGGTCGGCTCAAAAAGGCGTTCTTGGGTCGTTGTGCGGCATTGCCACCCCAATGCATTGGACGAGTTGTCCCGGCCCAAGCGGATGCGATGCAGATTGGGTGGCAGATCCGACAGGCGCGGCGCTGACGGGCAGTCCGCAGTTTTTTTGATTAAGGTACTGAAAACGTTTAGTATTTTAAGTTTTCTCGGGTTCGTTGCATGTAACGCACTGTAACGCCCTGTAACAGTGTTTGTAACATGTAACATATTGATAATTGTAACTAATATGGATTTTCAGCGGATGTTACGCAACTCCAATAATGTATATATATACCTCTTATATAAGATCTATTTATCTAACTATTTATAGATATATATATAATATAAATACCTGTAACACCTACTCTCAAAATCTCACTAAGTCTCTGTAATTAAGTGACTTATATGTGTTTCGGAGTCTGTTACAACGGCGTTACAGAGGCGTAACAGCGTAACAGGCGACACGATCGCCACCACACGTCAGGTCGTGATGAAATCCACGCTGTCGCCGTGGATGCCGGCGGCTGTCAGGCGTCCGGTGGCATAGGCCCCTGTATCGAGTGCGATCCGCCCCTCCGCAGCACTGGGGGTGTCTTGGATCACATGGCCGTAGGCCACCCACAGTCCGTCGCTGCGTGGCACGGCCATGAAATCGCGATGTCCCCACATCAGGTCGCGGTCGTCCTGATCCTGTGGTGCGCGGGCGGGATCGGCACCGGCATGGGTGATCAGCAGGTTGCCGGTCTGCATCCATTTGGGCAGGTCGCGCAGCCAGTTGATCCGGGCGTCACCCATCGCCAGTGCCAGGTCATCGCGCACGCGGTCCAGCGGGCGGGTTCCGTCGGCATTGGGACCGGCCACACCGTAGCTGGCCAGCGTCTGCAACCCGCCGTTGCGCAGCCAGCGCGGGCCCTTGGCCGCGGCATCGTCGAGGAAGGCCAGCAGCATCGCCTCGTGGTTGCCGGCCAGGCAGGTGATCTGGGGGCGGGCCATCAGAGTTTCGATGACGGCGGCGGATTCGTCGCCGCGGTCGATGTAATCGCCCACGCAAACGATGGTGGCCTGCGGGGCCAGCGTCGCGATCCGGTCCAGAAGGGTATCGAGCAGGCGCGCGCAGCCGTGGATGTCGCCGATGATCACCACCGGATCGGGCACGTTCAGGGGGGGCATCGGGGCAGGCGGCGGCGTCTGGCGCGCAAAGAGGCGTGAAAACAATTGCAGCAAGGCGCTGTGGCTCCTGGTCGGTCTGGGCGGGTCGGGCGGACCGTGGGCAAAATTTGCGTCCGTATCAAGTCTGTCATCGGCAAGTGGCCCGCGACTTGATATTCAGGGTGAAATTTGAAAATGGAACCTTCGGGTTGCATCGTCTATGCAAGGCGCAGCGCGGCCTGCGCATCGCGCAGTGCGCGGTATTCTGGATGAAAGAAGAATTTTGATGTCCCCTGCCCCCCAAAATACCATGACAGCCGCAGATCAGGACACGGGCAAGACCTTCAGCATCCTGACCATCCTCAACACGCTGTGGCGGGGCAAGTGGATCATCGGGGTCTGCGCGTTGATCGGTTTTCTGCATGCCGCCAACAAGGCCTACCGTGTCGAGGTGCCGACCTACCGTGCCACGACGCAGATGGCGCTGAATTTCGATGCCGATCCGGCGGCCCTGGAGGTCACCGGCGGTGTGCCGCAGCTGGGACGCGACCAGTCGAGCTTCAACACCGAAATGGAAATCATCCGCTCACGGGAATTGATCGGCCGCCTGGTGGATCGTCTGGACCTGACGCAGGACCCCGAATTCAACCCTGCATTGCGCGGAGATCCGCCCTTTGGCCTGCGCGACGTGCCGGGCTGGGTGATCGGGATGTTCCGTGCGGACCCTGAACCCGCACCCGCCGCAGCGCCCCGGCCCGTAAACCGCAACGCCGTGATCACCCGGGTGCGCAACCGGATTTCGACCTCGATCCAGCGTTTCACCTATGTGTTCTCGATTTCCGCCGTCAGCGAGGACCCGCGCAAGGCCGCATTGCTGAGCAATACGCTGGCCGAGATCTACCGCGAGGACCAGATCCAGTCCAAGGTGCAGGGCACCGAGGATGCCGCGATCTGGCTGTCGGACAGGGTGTCCGAATTGCAGGCCGAACTGGAGACGCGCCAGAACGAGATCAACGAGTTGCGCGCGCGCAGCGCCTTGGCCAGCCCCGAGGCGATTGCCCAGCTCAACAGCCAGTCGGTCGCGGCCACCAGCCAGTTGCAACTGGCGGAACTGGCCCGGACCCGCGCCGAGGATGCCCTGGCCCGCATCATCGCGGTCGAGGATGCGACACCCGCCGAACAGGTCGCAGCCCTGGACGACGCGCAGCTGCGCGGCCTGTTGGCCCGGGTTCAGACCGGCGAGGCCACCAGCCAGCAGCGGTTCGACCGCCGTTTCGTGCAGCTGCGCGAACAGGCCGAGGCCGAGGCGATGCGGGCACAGAACCAGATCACCGAGCTGCAATCGCAGATTGACCGTCTGTCGTTGCAATTCGAAAGCCAGTCTGCCGACCTGATCACGATCGAACAGCTGGAACGCGAAACCGAGGCGACCCGGATCCTGTATGAAACATTCCTGAACCGCCTGCGTGAGACCAGCGTGCAGATCGGTGTCCAGCAAGCCGACAGCCGGGTGCTGTCAGAGGCGCTGTGGGGCAGCTATGTCGCACCGCGCAAGAGCCGGATCACCTTCATGGGGTTCCTCATGGGCGTTCTGGTCGGGGCAGGCATCGTTCTGGGCCGCGAGATGCTGCAAAACACCTTCCGCACCGCCGAAGAGCTGGAAAAACGGACACGACTGTCGGTGCTGGGGCAGATCCCGCGAATCCCGGCCAAGGGGCGCGTGCCCACCATCATGTATCTGGCGAACAAGCCGACCTCTGCGGCGGCGGAATCGGTGCGCAACCTGCGGACGTCGTTGCTGATGTCCGATATCGACCGGCCACCGCAGGTCATCATGATGACCTCGTCGCTGCCCGCCGAGGGCAAGACGACGACTGCCATCGCACTGGCGCAGAACCTGGCGGGCCTGGACAAGCGGGTGCTGCTGATCGAGGGCGATATCCGACGCCGGACCTTCAGCGCCTATTTCCCCGATGCGACGGAACGGCCGGGCATCCTGTCGGTGATCGCGCAGTTCAGCCAGAACGCCGACAACCAGCGTCAGGCCTCGCTGGAAGAAGCGGTGCTGCGCAATGGCGATCTGGGCATCGACATCCTGATGGGCGAGAAATCGGCGATCAACGCGGCCGATGTCTTTGCCTCTTCGGCGTTTCGCGATTTCATGGCGCAGGCGCGCACGCTGTATGACTACATCATCGTCGATACGCCGCCCGTGCTGGTGGTGCCCGATGCCCGCGTGATCGGCCCCTATGCGGATGCGGTGCTCTATGCGGTGAACTGGGACAAGACGAGCCAGACCCAGGTCGCAGAGGGCCTGTCACAGCTGGCCAAGGCCAACCTGCGGGTCACGGGCCTGGTGCTGACCCAGATCGACCCGCGCGGCATGCGCCGCTACGGCTATGGCAGCAAATACGGCTATGGCGCCTATGGTGGCGGCAAGAACGGATATTACGACAACTGATCGCGGGACCGCAGGCGCCCCCGCGACCTGCGGGGGTGTCGTCAGTTCGATGCGAGCTGGTTTGCGGCGTTCAGCGGGCTGAGCAGCGACGGAATCGCCTGGGCGATCGCACGGTTCCAGCGCGTGATCGGCTGCTGCTGGACAAAGATGATGTCATCGGGGCGCAATTCGAACCGCGGGGCCAGCGTAAAGGCCGCCGCATTGCGCGCATCCAGATGCCAGGCGGTCACAGCACCCTGTGCCGCAGGATTGGGATCGGCACGCATCACGTAGATCTGCGCGGGGTTGCCTGTGATATTGTTGAACCCGCCGTTTTCGAACAGCGCGTCCGCCAGGCTGGACTGCTGGTTGAACGGCAGCGGGAAACGGGTCTGGCGGGACACCTCGCCCACCAGGAACACGTAGTCGCGTTCGGTGGCACCCAAGGACTCGCGGGTCTGGAACAGGCCGCGCTCTTCGGCCAGGACGGCGCGGCGCAGGCCGATTTCGGTCGACAGTTCGGACAGGGCCGTCGTGCGGTTTGCCCGCTGGGTCGCGATCACGCCCAGCTGGCCCTGATAATAGGCCTGCGCACGCGCCAGGTCATAGGTGACATCGACGAAAATCGCATCCCCCGGCAGCACCGTCAGGTTTTGCAGATCGGTCCGCGCCCGGAAATCCGCCAGCGGAATCTGGTAAAGCGTGCCGTCGCGGTAAATGCGGATCGAGGCGAATTCAGGGTCGTCGACCTGCAATCCGCCAGCGGTCAGCAGGGCCTCGTTCAGGCTGGGCGGGTTAAGCGTGATCGGCACTACCCGTGGCGATCCGACAGCCCCGCCCACCGCCGCGCGCCGTGCATTGAACTGCACCACGTCGAGGCTGAAATTGGGGTCGATCCCCGCCGAGATCAGGCGCGAGAATATGGCGGCTTCGGCGTCCTCGACGGTCATGCCTGCAACATTGATCGACCCGACCTGCGGGATCGAGACCGTGCCGTCGTCGCGGACCGTCAGTTCCTGTGCGGTGGTCGTCGTCGCATCCAGCGCGGTCGATTGCGCCAGCGTCAGCCTGACCGCATCACCGGTGCCCAGCGTATAGGGGCCGGGCACGGTCTGGGGCGGGGGCCGCAGTTCCAGCCGCTGCGGGGTAATATCGGGGAAATCGGGGGCCGCAGGCAGCGCACCGGCCCCGCGCAGGGACCCTGCACCCGCCGTCTGAAAGAATTCGGCAGGCAGGCTGCGCGGGCTGTAGGGTTGGCTGTTGGCAAAGCGGATGGTCTCTGCCGTCATCTTGATCTCGCGCACCGTCAGATCGCCGAAATTCTCGGATACGGTGCTGCTGACATAGGTGGAACCACAGCCGGTCAGGGCCAGTGTGGGCAGGGCCAGGGCCGTGCCCAGCAGAATAGTGCGCAGGTTCATGTCTGAATTCGTCCCCCAAAGCCGCGCTGATCACGACCCGTTGCTTGTCGTGCCCTTATGGCATGGCGGTCTTGCGACGTCACCCTGCGACATGCCAGCAGTGCCGGTCGGTTGCAGCAACGCGACACCTTTCACGGTGCATTGCACGGTTGCGCGGTCAAATAGGGTTGGCCTTGGAGGGTAATTGCCGTGACAATCGCCGTGGCACGTCAGACGAAAGGCCCCAGATGAAGACCAGACCGATCGCGAAACTGGACCTTGCGTCCTTTGTCCGGCCGCAGATTCCCGGCCAGCCGGGGCGGGTGACGCTGGCGCTGTGGTATCTGGTCAATGCGCTTGTCATGCGCGGTGCTGTGCTGGGGCTGCTGCCATCGGGGGCCAAGGCGGCGCTCTTGCGGGTCTTTGGCGCGCGGATCGGGCGGGGGGTCGTGCTGAAGCCCCGGATCAACATCAAGTCGCCCTGGTGGCTGGAGGTCGGGGATAACGTCTGGATCGGTGAACGGGTCTGGATCGACAACCACACCACCGTGCGGATCGGGTCCGACAGCTGCATCAGCCAGGGGGCCTATATATTCACGGGCAACCACGACTGGACCGATCCCGCCTTTGCATTCTTTTGCAAACCGGTGGACATCGGGGCAGGGGTCTGGGTCACGGCCTTTGCACGCATCCCGCCGGGCAGTGTCGTGCCCGACCACACCGCCGTCCTGCCGAATTGAACGCCTCAGCCCGCCAGCACCGCACGATAGATGGCATGGGTCCGCGCCGCGCTGTCGTCCCAGTCAAAGGCTGCGCGCGCAAGCTGGCCTGCCGCTGACGCAGCACGGGTGCGCGCTGCGGGATCGGCCAACCAGTGTCGCCAGCCTGCGGCCAGATGAGTGGGGATCGCGGCCTCGTCGGTGTCGTCGATCACGATGCCTGCGCCTGCATCCGTGATCTCGCGCCAGATGTTGATCCGGCGGGTCAGCAGGGCGGGCAGGCCCGCGTGCAGCGCCTCGGCCAGGGCGATGGCGAAATTTTCCTGCCGCGAGGGCAGCACGAACAGATCGCAGGCCGCCATTGCCTGCCATTTGTCTTGGCCAGACAGAAACCCGGTGAACCGCACCGCGTCTTGTAACCCCAGCTGTCGGGTCAGGTTGCGCAGCGCCTGTTCTGCCGGTCCCGTGCCGACCATCAGCAACCCGGCGTCTGGATAATCAGCGCGGACCAGATTTAGAGCCTGCAATGCAGTTTCGGGTCTCTTTTTATCGTCGAGACGGCCCAGAAACAGGGCCAGTGACCGCCCGGCCAGATCGGGGTGCCGCGCGAAAAAGGCCGCGCGCAGACCGGCCGTATCCCCGGGCGGCGCATCCGCCCCCAGGGCCACGATATCGGCGCGGTCGTGGCCGACAACGGGGGCGGCCAGATCGCGTTCATCCTGTGCGGTATAGATCAGCCGTGCGGCCCCGCGTAGCACGCGCCCCTCGACCAGTGCGAGGTAGGTGCGTTTTTTCAGCCGCTTTTGCGCCAGTGAATAGGGGTCGAGCATACCGTGCGGTGAGACCACATAAGGCACGCCCTGCCGACGGGCGGCGGCAGCGGCCACGGCGGTCAGCGGCGACCAGATCGTGTGCAGATGGACGATATCGGCCTGCGCGACGGCGCGCCTGACAGCGGCGCGACCGGCCCCGGTCAGTGCGGCGCGCTGGTGCGGCAGTAGGGTCAGGTCAGGATAGGTCCGGCGCAGACCGGCACCACTATCGTCGCTATAGGCGGTAGTCGTCAGGATATGTGCATCCGCACTATTGGCAGCAGCGCGCGCGACCAGCCGGTCCACGACAACCGGTGGTCCACCGGCGGCGGCGGCCATATAGGGGCTGACGTGCAGCACGCGCAGCGTCACCGCTGCACCTGCGCATAGAGATCGGCCGTCGCCCGCGCCATGGCGGCGGCGCTGAAACGGTCCCGCG
This sequence comes from Loktanella gaetbuli, assembly GCF_020531945.1. NCBI lineage: Bacteria > Pseudomonadati > Pseudomonadota > Alphaproteobacteria > Rhodobacterales > Roseobacteraceae > Loktanella > Loktanella gaetbuli. The sequence continues at coordinate 39,707 of NZ_JAJATZ010000010.1, read as the reverse complement.
CTGTGCCACGGGCCGCTGCACCAAGGCGCAGGCGGAGGGCCTGATCGGTGATCAGGCGTTGCAACGCATCCCGCCAACCGTCGTCGCTGTCGCACATCAGACCGGTGACCGGATGGGTCAGTGCCTCTGCAATGCCGTCGGCGCGGCTGGCGGCGATGGGCAGGCCCGCGTGCATCGCCTCGAGCAGCGCCAGCGGCAGGCCTTCGAACAGCGAGGGCAGCACAAAGATGTCGAGCCCGGCCAGCCGCAGGGCGGCATCGTCGCGCCAGCCATCCACGTGCAGGGGCAGGCTGGCCTTGGCCGCCCGTGCGGTCAGCGAATCCCTGAGGTCGCCGTCGCCGATCCAGACCAGCTGCACCCGGGTCTGCCCCGTGGCAGCGGTGTGATCGACCAGCGCCAATGGCGCCTTTTGCGCGGCGATCCGGCCGACGGTGCCCAGAACGATGGTGTCGTCATGCACCCCCCAGTCGGCGCGGGCCTGTGCGCGGGCGCGGGTCAGCGCGTCCGGGTCCGGCACCGCCACACCGTTCGGCACCGGATGCAGCGTGACCGGTCCCAGCCGCGCCGTCAGTTGCTGGCAGGTGGCCGTGCTGACGGCGATATGATGCCCCCGCAGCCGGCCCAGCACATGGGCGGTGACCCGGTCGCGCAGGCCGCCCAGCCGTGCGCCCAGATCACGGGCGGCATGGCCCACGTGGATCGTCGACAGCCAGGGTTTGCCACTGGCGGCGGCGGCCAGCACCAGATCAAGCGCATCCTCTGCCACCTGCTGGTTGATATGCAGCACATCGACGTCGAGCGTTGCGAACAGCCCTGTCAGACGCCTGCGCTGGCGCAGGTCGGCCCAGGCCCCCAGCGCGCGGGTCGGTCGGTCATAGGTGGTGCAAAAGGCAAAGCGCCGGGTCGGAATCGCACCCATCTGGGTGGCAAATTCATCCATGCGGGGGTGATCGGGGATCAGCACCAGCACGTCATGACCCAAGGCCATCAGCCCCTGCGCCAGCACCCGCAGATAAAGCTCGCCTCCGCCGCGCGATCCCGAGCCCGAGGAGACCAGCGCGACCTTCATGCGTCAGTGCCCAGCAGGTCATGGGCGAGGGTGGCCCACCGTCGTGCACCTTCGTCCACGTCCCAGCGGGCGGCGGCGGCACGCACGGCATCGGTCATGCGCGCGCGCAGGGCCGCATCCCCCGCCAGCCGGTCCAGCACCCGTGCCAATGCGTCCGCGTCGCCCGCAGGTGTGATGAAACCGGTTTCACCGTCCTGCACCAGATCGGGGCCAGCTCCGACCGCATCACTGACCAGCACCGGCAGACCCGCGCCAAGCGCCTCGTTGACGACGACGCCCCAGCCGTCGTGACGGCTGGGCAGGCAGAACAGGTCGGCGGCGGCAAAGACCTGCGGCAGATCGGCGGGATCGCGGTGCCCCAGAAACACCACGCGGTCGCGCAGGTCTGCGGGCACGGCGGCAGCATATTCATCCTGCGCGGGGCCGCCGCCAAGGGCCACGATCCGCAGCTGTGGGTGGGACCGCGCAACACGGTCAAAGGCTGCGAGCAATACGTCGAACCCCTTGCGCGGAATCATCTGGCCGCTGAACAGCACGTCGATGGTGTCGGGGTCGGCTGTCGCGGCATCGCGGGCCGCGCGAAACGGGGCCAGATCGCAGAAATAGGGAATGTTTGCCACCCGCACGCCCGGAAACAGCGCACGGTAGGCCGGCATGGCGACACTGCCCATGGCGGCGATGGCGCGCGCGCGGCGCAGCGGCGCCTGAAGCTGGCGGCGCAGGAACGTGCCCAGCCGTCCGCGCGTGGAAAACCCCGGCACTTCGCCCCAGAATACGAATGGCCGACCATGGCGGGCCATGCCGCGCATCGCCACCTGTGCGGTTACGGCGGAATAATCGCTGACGATCACCAGATCGGGGTCGGCCTGCGCGATCCGGCCCATGATGCCGGGGTTCCAATGGGCCGATGGGCCCAGGCGGGTCAGGGTGCGGCCCGGCAGGATCGTCTCGAAGTCGTGCAGATCGGGGATCGCCCAGGACCGATCATGGGCGCCTGCGGTGAAATAGAACACCTGCACGTCCACGTCATCACGCGCGGCCAGGGCCGTGAACAGCTGCCGCTGGTAGGGTGACGGGATCACGGTGAGAAAGAGGAGTTTCACGAAGGACCTTGTGTCAGGAGGAAACGCAGCCTGTCAGCCGGCGCTGAAACTGCGGGGGCGCAGAGAGGCCAGCGCGTTGTGCAGCGGGGCCATGCGGGCGTTGTAGCGGGCGTTTGCGGTGCGGAATTGCGCCAGTGTGCCCTCGAGGTCGTCAAAGGTCGCGGCCAGTTGCGCATCCAGCCGCTGACAGGCGAAATCATAAAGCGCACGGTCCATCTGCGATCGGTCTTGAATGGCGCGCAGGGTATCTGGATCGAGGACTGGCGCGGCGCCGCTGCGGGTGGTGTTCAGACGCAGGTAGCGTGGGCGCGCGTCGCCCAAAAGGTGCCCCAGCAGCAGGAAGGATTCGTCGAAACGTTCCTGAATGCCGGTAAAGAAAAACGCTGTCTCGAGATTGCGTTTCGCGGTGGCGAGCATGGCGTCGTCGACGCCGCCGACCGGCGTGCGGTTGATAAAAGCCGATCCGTCATCCGATCCGGCGATAAAGCGCACCATCCCGTTGTCCAGTTCCAGCAACCCGCTGTCACGCACAAAGCTGGCCAGATCGCGGTCACGGGCATGGCTGTGGTAATAGGCGGTCGGTGTGTCGCGCGAATAGGTATAAAGCGACACGCAGCGGGCCACGGGATCACGCAGATAGGTCATGTAGCTGGCGGGTGCGGGCAGGTCGCGGTGGATGCCGAAACAGAAATGCCCGCCGAACATGCGGTCCTTTGTCTTGCGCGCCCGTGCGGCCGTGCGCAGATCGCCCGCCAGGCGCGGGTCACGGGTCAGCCGCCATGCCATGCGGCGCAGTGGTCCCGGACCGAACCGCTGGCGCAGGTAGGTCTGCACCGTGATGCCGGCGGTTTTCTGGATATGCAGAAAGATGGCAAAGGTCTGTGGGTCCAGACGGGGTGACAGGGGATGCAGGACCGGATCGTTCATCGCAGGGAAAACCGGATGTTCCGGTAGATGACAAAAGCGATCAGCGGCAGCAGGGCCGGGGCCACCGACAGAAAGCTGCGCATGCACAGACCCGCCGGAAAGAATCCCGTCGCATAGAGGATCATGTCCATGTTCGAGCGTGCCCGGAGTGCCTTGCGGTTCCACCATCCAGCCACCGCGCCAAAGATCAGGGCCGCAAGGCCGACGGCAAGTGTCCCACCCGCCATCCAGAGTTCTCCGACGAATGTGGCCGACAGGGTCATGCCCGTCACGCCAAGCGCTTCTTCGATGCCCAGCGACAGGCCCTCGGGCTTGCCCGGCCAGAGTCCGCGCGGAATGGGACGGATCGCGGCGGTATAGGGAATCTCGGCCCCCAGAAACGGGTATTGTGCGGGAAAGATATCCGTCAGCTGGGAAATGTTCACCAGGTTCATGTCGACAAAGAAACTGTCAGAGGTCGCCTCGGCCAGTTCAAAGTTGCGCAGGCCCACGGTCCGGATTTCCGGCAGGTAGTAGATCGCGAAATAGCCGATGATCAGCGCAGGCCCGAAAACCGCCGCGGCCTTGGCAAAGGTCAGTTTCGGGCTGAGCAGGGCATAGGCTGCCAGAAACGTCATCATGTGGCTGAGAAACACGTTGCGCGTGCCGCTGGCAAAGCTTTCGAACAGGACCAGATACAGGATCAGCCCGGTCAGCACCAACTGCCACAGCCGGTATCTGCGCCATTGCGCAAGGACCGCCGCCGCAAGCGGCGGGATCAGGAACTTGAGCAGGGCCAGCTCGCCCAGCAGCACGCCCAGCGATCCCAGCTGTCCGCGGCTCCAGGGTTGGGAAAACCGTTCCCGCGACATCTGGAACAGCAGTTCCGACAGGCTGAAATTCACCGTCAGCAGCATGTAGAAATAGCCCAGCACGGCGCAGGCCAGCAGCATCAGGATCGTCGCACCGGGCGCGTTATAAAGCGTCACCTGGCGCGGCATGGCACGGCGCACGGGGGCCAGGTGGCGGCCGATCACGATCCCGGCGAACCCCAGGATCACGATTTCCACCGTCAGCTGGGCCGACCCGGTGGTCACCACGTTGCGCACCGGGTCCTGCGGCAGCAGGAATTCAAAGAAGGTCAGCAGGTAGAGCACCATCAGCATGAACAGGTCGACCCGGATCAGGTTGCGCATGGCGACGCTGCCCTCGACCCAGAGCGCCAGCGCAAGACCCACCGCCAGCACCGCCGATGGCTGGGCAAAGATGTCGTTCGGCGTGGTGGCCGACATGGCCAGCATGTAGCCGATCCCCAGGGCGGCCAGCAGGATCAGCGTCGACATCAGCATCAGCGCGTTCAGGTCCTGCGGCGGGACCATATCCTGCGCCCGGCTGACATCGCCCTGCGCAAAAGGTTGCATGGTCTGCGTGCTCATCCAGGATGTCCCGTCGTAACTGCGCCCGGCGTCAATGCGGCCAGTGATTGGCCCAATGTATCAAGATCAAAGCGCGTGTCGAGGCGGGCGGCCTGCATCATGCGCCGGACGCGGGCCGGGTCGGCGCTGAGCGCTGACAACGTGTCCGCCAGTGCGGCCGGTGTCAGGTCGGGCAGGATCACGCCGTCGGTGCCGCAGCGCACGACCGTGCCGCAGCGATCCGAGGCGATGACCGGCAGGCCCTGCGCCAGCGCCTCGAGCTGGGTCAGGCCGAAGCCGTCCGACCGTGTGGGAAAGACGAACAGATCAGCGCCGGCATAGGCGGCGGGGGTTTCGTGGCGCGGGCGTGATCCGTGGAACACGATCCGGGGGTCGGCGCGGGCTGTGTCGGGGATGGTGATCTGCACGGGCCCCACCACGTCCAACCGCAAGGGCGCATCCGGCAGCGCGGCCATGGCGTCCAGCGCGATGTCGATCCCCTTGCGCCGGGTGACCTGCCCCAGGAACAGCAGGCGCAGCGGGTGATCCGCCGTGAACCGGTCGGGCAGGGGCGCGCGGGCGGGTGGGGTAGCGGCTCCCTCAAAGGCCAGCGGGACAACTGTGATGCGCTCTGCGGGCACGCCCTCGGCGATCAGCCCCTGCCGCGACCAGTCGGAATTCACGAGGATGGTATCGGCCAGGTCGACCTCGCGCTGCCAATGATCCCAATAGGTGGCGGGGATGGGCTCCAGCGGGTCGCCAGCGGCGGCATAGATATCGGCCACCATGCGCGCCTCAAACGGGCCGGGGTCGATCTGGCCCAGCACGGTCCGCCAGCCACGGGCGCGGGCCAGTGCGAAAATGTCACCTGCGGCATAGCTGTAGGCAAAGACGGTCAGGTCCTGCCCGGCGGGCCTGTAGGCCAGATGCGCGGCCGCGTGTCGCGCGAACCAGGCGTTGCGATGCAGGATGGCGTCCCAGCCGCCGCGCCCCGTGATCCGGTCGCCCGCCTCGCGCAGCAGGGCGCGGGTGGTGGGGGCCCAGACCCGGTGATCCGCCAGCGCCGCGTGGTCGCGGCCTGCCAGACGGGCAGGCAGCACCGGCCGCAGGGGATGCCCGCCGGCCCAGACATCGGTCAGCAGTTCCGACAGCAGCGCCTGCCGCGCCAGCGCCCGCGCCACCGCGAAATCCTCGCGCGCGCCGATCTGGCAGACGACCCAGGGGGCAGGGCTGGTCATGGCTGGGGCTTGGCCGTCCAGGCCAGCGCCGCCCCGGCAGAGCCGCGTTTGAGCGCGCGGTAGTCCCGGTAGCACGCCGCCGAGACGGGGCGGCGGTCGCGGCGGTGCTGCCAGGCCTCGGACAGGCCCTGTGCCAGACCGCGCAGATGCCAGCCCGCGTGACCGTGGCGCAGCCCGAACCGCAGCCCGTTCACGATGGTGCCGGCCAGATGCACGATGGCCTGCGGCATCGGCACGTTGTGCATGACGAACAGCACATCGTTCTTGCGCCCGCAGATCGCGGCGCGACGCGACGACCGGCGTGGCGATTCAAAATGATGCATCGGTGGTGCTGTCCCGGCCCGGACCTCATGGCCGTGATCCAGCAGGCGGATCGCAAGATCGCCCTCTTCGCCCATGTAGAAATAATGCGCGCGAAACCCGCCGACCTGCTGAAAGGCCGAACGCCGGACCGCATGGGCGGCCCCCACAAAGGCATGCAACTGCTGGCGGGGATGGGCGGTGACATGATGCACCTCTTGCGAGATGCGCACGTTGACAAAGGGGATGCCGATGGCGGCGACCTGCGGGTCGGCGAAATCGGGCAATGTCTTTTCGCAGGTCGTGGGGTCGACCAGTTCCACGTCGTCATCAAAGGAAAAGACGATCTCGCAGCTGGCGGCCGCGATGCCTGCGTTGCGCTGGAACGCGGGGCCCTGCCCGGTGCCTGCGTGCAGGTAGCGCGCGGAGGACGCGATCCGGGCGACCAGATCGCGGGTGGCCGCCGACCCCTTGTCGTCCATCACGATGATCTCCAGCGGGATCGTCTGGCGTTGCAGCGAGGCCAGGCAGGTGGCCAGTTCGTCATCGCGGTCGTGGGTGGTGATCACGACAGAGGCTGCGGGGGACCGGGGGGTATCTGCGTTCATCACGGGGCTCCTTTGGCGGCGGGTGTCAGGGGCCGTCCCGGCACGCCTGCGATGCGTGCGCCGGGGGGCACGTCGCGGGTGACGACGCAGCCTGCGGCGATCACGGCGTTATCGCCGATCGTCACACCCTTGAGGATGATGGCACCGGCCCCGATCCAGACGTTCCGCCCGATGGTGACGGGGGTGCCTGTCAGCGGCTGGTCGGCCAGACGGATGCCGGGGGCGGTGCCGTGGTCGTGGTCGGTGATATAGACGAAAGGCCCGATCATGCAGTCTGCGCCCACGCTGATCCGTTCGGAGGCGTCGAACATCGTCTGACGGTTCACATAGCTGCGCGCCCCGATCGTCAGGCGGGGGCTGGCCCCGCGCGCGCCACTGGTCAGCAGCACGACGCCATCGTCCAGCGCGACGCCGTCCGCCAGCGCGATGTCCCAAGGATTGCGCGGCACGCGGATGCGGTGCAACCGGCAGTGGCCTTCGATCTGCATGCCCAGCCTGCGCCAGGTCCAGACCCGCAGCCGCGAGGCCAGCCCCACAGGCCAGCTCAGCAGACGGTTGATCGTGGTGTCGGTCATGGTGTCACCCGTCCTGTCATGCGCCGCATTGCCCGGCCAAGCGTCAGTGCAGGCACCGCCAGCAGATAGCGCCAGCGCCCGGCCGCCAGCGCCCAGGGCAGCGTCCTCAGATAAAGCCGCAGGGCAGCAGTATCGCCCTGTCTGACCCCGGCCAGCACCGCAGCGCGGACATGCCCCAGCAGGATTCGGCGGCGCTGCCCGCGCCGCGCGGTGCCACCGGGATAGCGGCCCGCGGCCTCTTGAGCGACCAGCCGCGCGATCCCGGCGGTATTGCGTGCGGCATCGCCCATTTCATTGCTGTCGTGCAGGCGGTGCAGCAGGGTCACCGGGGCTGTGACCTGCACGAACCCCGGCGCCGTGCCCAGACGCAGGGCCAGATCGTGATCCTCGGCGTTGATATGGGCGGTGGTGAAACCGCCTGCCGCGTCAAAGGCGTCGCGCCGGATCACCATCATGCCCGCCCCCGCAAAATGACCGGCCCCCGCGCTGGCCAGAAAATCGGCATAGGCCTCTCCTGCGGCGGGTGCACCTTGGTGCGGTGGCGGTGTGTCCGTAAAATCGGCAAAGCGGGCGAACAACAGGGCCGGGTGGTCATGGGCCGCGATCAGGCTGGCAAAGGTCCGCAGGCTGTCGGGCACCCACAGGTCATCACTGTCGAGAAACGCCAGATAGGTGCCCGTTGCCTGGGCGGCCCCTGCGTTGCGGGCCGCACCGGGGCCTGCGTTGGCCTGTGTCAGCACCTGCACGCCCGGTCTGTCCGCCAGGGCCGCCAGCGTGCCGTCGGTGGACCCGTCATCGACCACGATCACCTGTGCCGGTGCATGGGTCTGGGCCGCGACACTGTCGAGACAGGCCATCAGATAGTCCCGTCGGTTGTAGCTGGGGATCACCACCGAAAAACCGATGTCCGCGGGATCAGTCAAGGAAATCGACCCGGTCCGTTGTGGCATGCAGCGCCAGATGCGAGGTGTCGCGATAGAGATCCGGCCCGTAGGCCTTGGTGGTCAGAAAGTTCGCCCGGGGAAAGCTGTCCTGCACCAGCGCCACATGATCCAGCAGCGAAAAGGGATAGAAGATGCCGTCGTAATCGGTGTCGTAATAGCCCTTGCCACGGGTGTGCAGCCGGCAGAACAGCGGCCACAGCCGCAGGCGGCGCAGCGCGTTCTTGATGCGGCGCGACCGGGTGCCGCCCCAGCCATAGGCGTTGTGGTCCGAGACAAAGACCCCCTTGCGTGCGACGCGGCAGATCTCGCGCAGGGCTATGTCGGGGGTCGCGATATGGTGCAGCACGCCAAAGGCGCAGACATAGTCGAAACTGTCGTCGGCAAAGGGCAGCGCGCAGGCGTCGCCCTGCTGCACCTGGTCGTCTCCCAGCCCCTTGTCGCGGCAGACGGCGATCATCGCAGCCACCGGTTCGATGCCCCGCAGGGTCATGTCGGGGTGGCGGTCGCGCAGATGCACCAGGGCCCGGCCCGTGCCGCAGCCCACGTCCAGCAGGCTGGTGACGGGTGTATTGTGCAAGATACCGTCCAGATAGCGCAGTGCGATGGTATGTTCGTCGCCCTCGATGATCTGCATCGCGTCGTAATGCGCCGCGGTGCGATCGTAATAGGCGGTCTGGGGGCTGTCAGGCGTCGGTGTCATGGGCGGCGCGCTCTCAGGTTGGAGGATCGGTGACGCAGGGATCGCAAGGCGGTTTCGGTCCAGGTGACCGCGGGGGTCAGGCGCCGATACAGGTCCGCACGGCGGCGCAGGGCGGGACGGGCGGCCAGCCTGTCGCGGAACAAGGCGCAGGCCGTATCATAGAGCGCCTGGTCATAGCGGTTCAGATCCTGCAGGACCGCGCGGTCCCGGTCGGTCAGGGTAATGCGTCGCGGATTGCCTGATTTGGACCGCGACAAGACCGGCAGCACGCCCCAGTCGAACGCCTCGGCCAGCGCCAGCACGCTGGCGTTGATATCCGCATATACCCCAAAGGCGGGCATGGCGTGCAGGGTCGCGATGGCGGCCTCCAACGCGGCTTCATCGCAGGCACCGGGCGCGAAATCACGCCCCGACAGCGCGCGCACCATGTAGTTGTCGACCTGGCGCGGACGTTGCCGGATGTAGGTTTCCATGTCGGACCAGTCGCGCAGGCTGGTCAGCCATGGCACATCGGATGTCGGGTTATGGGCGGCCTCGGCGGCCATGTGGTTCAGGAATGACACGATCCGGGATGCAGGGTCGCGCAGGACCGTGAAATAGCGCACCGGGCGGGGGATGCCCCCATGAATGCCGTGGGTGATGTGACCGCGCAGCAGCGTCAGCGCCTGCTGCCGTTCGGAGGGCAGGGCCGCCAGCGCACGGGTCCCGTCATCCAGGTGGTCGAACGGCACATGCAGGGTATCGCTGTGGCCATAGGCGCGCGACAGCAGCGTGTTGAACGACGTGCCTGCCGTCTTGGGGATATGCAGGAACACATCCAGCGGCCGGTCAGGTCCGGTGCGTGTCATGACAACCTCCTGCGCCATGCGGCGACCCGTTCGGCGGCGGCAAAGCCGGTCAGCGCATAGCACAACCGGTAGGCTGCGGGGGCCGCAGCCCCGGCGGGCCGGAACCCGCGCCCCGAAATGGCGGCGTGATGCGCGCGCGCCTCGGTCCGGTCGTGGGGCCATGCGGCGCGGGCCATGTCGAACCGCGCCTGATCGATGGCCTGCTGGCGGTGCGGTGTCAGACCGCCGGTCTGGTCCAGCCAGGCCTCCAACCTGTTCAGGATCAGCGCCCGCTGGGTCCGCACCCGGGCCGGATCCCGCGTCGACAGGGTCCCGCTGTCGAACCGGCGATAGATCGCACCCCGCGCCGCAGGATGATGAACAAACCGTTTGCCCGCCATCAGCAGCCGCAGATAGAGTTCATGTTCCTGACAGCAGGGCTGGTCCACCCGAAACCCGCCCACTGCATCCAGTGCAGCCTTGCGCCACAGTGGCGCGCCGGTCTGCGGCAGATGCCAGCCTGCCAGCAATGCGGGCGGATCATGTGGCGCGGGGGTCGGCGTCCATGTGCGGTGCACCGCACCATGGCCATGCCATTCGACGGTTTCGGCCCCGTAAAGCACGTCCGTGTCATCATCCACCGCGTCCAGCTGGGCCGCGATCTTGCCTGTCTCAAGGCAGTCGTCGGCATCCAGAAACTGCACCCAGGGGGCCTGCGCCAGCGCCAGCGCGCGGTTGCGGGTGGCAGGGGCACCACGGTTCGGTCCGGTTTCCCAGCGGATGCGCCCGTCAAAGGCGCGGATCTGCGTCAGCGTATCGTCGGTGGACCCGTCGTCGATCACGATGACCTCGATATCCGGTCCCTGCGCCAGCGCGCTGTCGATCGCGGCGGCAACCCAGGGGCCCGCATTATGGGCCGGGATCAGGACAGAGGCGCGGGGCGTCACGCGGCACCCTCTGGCTGGCTGGCGCGGGCACGCCGGGGCGGAAAATCGCGTGCAAAGGTGGCAGGGTCCACACCGGCAAAGCGGGCGATGTCATCCAGCCGGTCCCAGATCTCGTCAAAGGCGACACAGAGCACGTCACCCCGGTAGCGTTTGAAACGGGCCAGTTGCCGCGCCTGACCCCGCAGATAAAACCGCTGGCCCAACGGTGTGTCCCCCAGCACCACACAGGCGGGCAGCCCCAGCTTGGCCGCCTGATAGGGAAAGAACCCGCGCCGGATGATGCTGCGCAAGGCGACGTCGGGATCGCCGTGGATGAACAGAATGCGCGGCCGCCCGCGCAGGAACAATGGCGGACGGGCGGGATGTTTCAGCCCGTCCTGATCGTGGGCCGCGTTGGTTTTGACGAACTGGTGCAGGTGTTTCATCACGAATGTGGTGCCCACCCCGCCGGGCGAGCAGACCAACACGTCAAAGCGGCGCGGCGTGATCTGGGGCCAGAGCGCGCGGCGCAGCGCCTTGGCCAGCAGGCGCATGCGGGTTGGCGCTGCGGTCTGATCCTGCATCGTCATGAAAACCCCCATTGGGCAATATCGCACCCGTAATCGTCGCGCAGACGTATCATATCGGGGCGCAACCGGGTCGCAATATCGTCCCGCTGCGCCTGCGTCAGCCGAAAGGCCTGCACATCGGCCCGGGTGGCCCGAGTGTTCTGCGGAGCCAGCGGCGTGAAGGCAAAGCCGGGGTCGAGGTCCAGATGCACGCAGACCGTGGCCAGCATGCCCGCCGGATCGCGCCGGAGCTGGTCGAAGGACAAGAGCTTGACCGGGCAGTCCGGCAGGGCCGCGCGGTAGGCATCAAGCTGCATCGCGTAGGACGACACCGCCAGCGCGTGATCCAGCGCCGGCCAGTCCCCCGACGCGGGCATGACCTGTTCGCGGGCCGCGAAATTATGCGCGAGATGGCTCTCGATCCGGTCGATGGGGTTGCGCATGATATAGACCAGATGCTTGCGGCCGGGCAGGGCGGCCAACCGTGCGGCCACGTCGGGAAAGGCAGGCCGCTTGGTATAGCCGGTCGAGGCCTCGAGCGCGATCTGCCGCCCGTAGGGCCGTGGCAGCCATTGCCGCAGGTAGGGGCGCAGGTCCTGTGGGGCAGTGGCGGTCGAAAAGAACTCTGGTTCCTTCTGGAACTGGTTCGGCGCGATCTGCGGATGCTGCACCAGATACCGATAGAGCGTGGTGGTCCCGCTCTTCATCGCGCCCAGCACGAAACAGAATTCGCGGATGCGCGGGGTATAAAGGCCCAGCCGCATGTTGGCGCGGGCGGCCTTGTGCACCACGGTCTGCACGACGCTCATGTCCCGGCCTCCAGCGCCTGTTCAAAGACCGCACGATGCTGTGCCGCGACGCGGTCCCAGCCGGTGGCGGGGTCCGGGGTGCGGGGGCCGCGCGGCAGGGCCAGCGCCTGCAATATGGCCTGTCCCAGCGGGCCGGGGGTGGTGTCATCTGCAATGACCGCGTTGCGGGCCTCTGCCGTGCCGGGGGTGCGGGGCACAACCACCGGCACGCCGTAATCCTGCGCCAGCGTCACCGTGCCCGAGGTCAGGCTGGCCGCAAAGGGCAGCACCAGCACATCGGCGGCGGCCAAGAGCAGCGGCACCCGGTCGTCCGGCACCTTGCCCATGTCCAGCCGGACCTGCGGCAGGTGCTGCGCGCGGGCGCTGACAGCGCTGGCATGGGTCGGGTCGGGGGCCTCGCCCGCGATCATCAGCTGCGCGGCACCGCGTCGGGTTCCCAGCGCCTCCCATGCGTCGAGCAGGGGTAAAACGCCTTTGTAGGGTCTGATCATGCCGAAAAACAGCGCCAGCGGGAGATCGGGGTCAAGCCCCAGTGCGGCGCGTGCGGTAGCCCTGTCGGGCGCCGGGCCATAGACATCGCGAAACGTGCCGTGGGGGATCACCGTGATCCGGGCGGGATCCGCGCCCAGCCGGTCCACGACCGCATCACGCGCGCCGTCGCCATGGGTGATGATCCGGTCGGCCAGCCCGGCCAGCCGCCGGGCAAAGACCAGATCGAGCCGCGGCGTCGCGGTGTCATGGCCGGTCAGGTTATGCGCCGTCCAGACCAGTCGCGTGCCGCCACGTTTGACCAGGGCCAGATCGGCCAGCGTGCGCAGGACGTAGGCTGCGCGCAGCAGCGGGGCGGTGCGGCGCAGATAGGCCTCTGGCCAGTGCAGATGCAGGATCTGGGGGCGGGGACCGCTGCGCAGGTCGCGCCACAGCGGCAACCCGCGCCGGTAGCCACAGGGAAAGGTCACATCGACACCCAAGGGCGACAGGGCCTGTGCCAAAAGCTGCTGATAGGGATTGCCCTGCCGCCAGTCGGGGGCCGCACGCACCTGCATGTCACCCCCGCCGGTCATGTCGCCAGCAGTGCCCCCTGCAGACGCCGCATGCCTTCGGTGTACATCTGGTTGCGGACCGCACCGACGTAGTGGCGATAGGGTTTGTCGCCCACGTCGCCTTGCAGGAACACGCGGTAATCCTCGGGCAGCAGTTCGGCCCCGAAACGCGACCCGGATAGGGCGAACAGGGTCTGTTCGATGCGCCAGAAATGCCCTTCCATCATGCCCGGAATCCCTAAAAATTCCTCCATCCAGTCAAGGTTGAGGCTGTCGCGGTGCACCAGCCCGAAGCCCGAATTGATCTGCGGGACGATGTCGAACCCATGCGCGCGGATCGTGTCGATATCCACTGCATAGGCGGTATCCACATCGGCGTTATAGGCGTTCACCCGGCGGCTGCGATCGTCCAGCCGGTTCAGAAAGGCGGTGGGCCGGTCAAAGAACAAAAGGTCGCTGTCGAACAGGATCATCCGGTCACTGTTCAGGAAATGCGCGAAATCGAAACTCTTGATCGACAGGGTGTTGGTTTCGCGCAGGCGGCGGCAGCGCGGATGGCCCGACAGGCTGTCGAGCACCGCATCGCGGGCGTCCGATTGTTCAATCACGCGGGCATCGGAGAAATGATGGCGCAAGGCGGTGATTGCCGCAGCAGGCAGGTCTGGGTCACCATGGATTGCCAGCGCATAGGACCGGCCAGTCTGCGCATAGAAGCTCTTGAGCGACCAGATCAGGTTCAGCCAGTCCCCGGTCGAGGTCAGAACATGCAGTTCGGCGTCAGTATCGGTGGTGCCTGTCACCGGCGCGGTGTTCAGGATGCGGGGCCGGACGATATCGCGGGCGTGGATCAGCCGGGGCGACTGGCGGGCCAGATGGCGCGCCTTGTAGAGGAGTCTGCCGATCACGGGATATCCTTTGACGGGGACGGGAACGCGCCTGCCTTTTGATAGATGGCAAGGTAGGCGTCAATGAACCGGTCTGGGTTGTGGTCGCGGGCTGTGGCCAATGCGCCAGCCCGCAAGCGGTCCATCAGTGCGGGATCGCGGATCAGGCGGCGGGTGGCGGTGACAAGGGCTGCAGGATCATCGGGCGGGATCAGCAGGCCCGACACGCCGTCGCGCACGATCTCGGGCACACCGCCCACGGCGGCCGCGATCACCGGTGTGCCACAGCCAAAGGCCTCGAGGCTGACCATCGAACTGGTGTCGGCGCGCGACGGATGCCAGACCACGTCGGCGGCGGTGTAGTAGCGGCGCAAGGTGGCTGTGTCCTCGATCATGCGCGGGGGCAGGCCGGGGATGTCGCGCAGCAGGGCGGCCATGTCACCGTCGGGCGGCACGATCCCCGTGGGTAACAGGAACAGGCGGTCGGCATCGGGCCATGTGGCGCGGATTTCCCGGGCGGCGGCGGCGGTGATGTCCAGCCCCTTGCGCAGGTCCAACGCATTGCCCGACACCGATACCATGACGGCAAAGGCGCCGTCGGGGATACCCAAGGCGGCGCGCGCCGCCGCCCGGTTGGTCGGATAATAGTCAGGCCGCCAGCTGGGGTTCTGCACCGTGTGGCGGGGCTGGCTACCCATGACGCTGTCCGCGATCCGGTCGGTGATCCACTGGCTGACCCCCACGGCCTGAAACCGCATCCGCCCGTAGGCCAGACGGCGGGCGGTCAGGATCTCGGCACTCGCGTCGCGGGCCTGATAAATCAGCGGCCACTGACCGAACTGCGGGCAGGACCCGCAGCGCCGCATCCAGCGATCGCAGCCGTAGGGATAGACACAGTTGCCCGTCAGCGGCGCCATGGAATGCACGGTCCAGACGATGGGTTTGTCCAGCCGGCGGACCAGATCCAGCAGGCTGACGGGCGGCACGTCGTGCAGGTGCACCACGTCGTAATCCGCCAGGCGCGCGGGATCAAAGACCACTGGCCCGTTGGGCGACAACAGGTTCAGCGCACCGTAACCCAGCCGCTGCACCACGCGGCGCTTCAACCCACGGCGCGGCGCAGGTGGGGCGTCGATGGTCTGGACGAAATCCGCATCCGACGTCTTGTCCGCCACCAAAAGGTCGGCGTGGATGCCGCGATCCCGCAGCCCTTGCGTCAGGTAATGGGCGACCCGCGCAGCGCCCCCGCGCCAATCCGTCGTCGAAAGCGCCAACACCCGCATGTCAGCCGCGCCCGATCAGGCGGCGCAGGGCCTGTTTGACGCGCGAACCTGCGCGAAAGAACCGGGGGAAATCGGCCTTGTAGTTGCGGCGCAGCCTGGTTTCCCAGACCTGTTTTTGCCAGGGAAAGGTATTGTCCTCGACATCCGGCGGCAGCACGGCGGTGAAGACCTCGTCCCAGTCGGGGCCGTAGAGGCGGCGCAGCTCTTTCGCGGCGAAATTGCGCGCGCGGCGCTGGTATTCATGGCGCGACAGCGGCACGACCTGACCGTAGGTGCTGCCACCCGGCGCATGATAGAGTGTCGCCACATCCGAATAGGCCAGAAACCAGCCCGCGCGATAGACGTTATAGGCGAATTCGGTCCCGGCCCCCTGGGAATAGTGGAACCGCGGGCTGCAATAGCCGACCTCGCGATAGGCATCCCCCCGCAGCAGCATCGCCAACCCGTGGATCGTCGAGGCCTTGTGCCACTGGCGTCCCGGTTTGGGGAAACAGCCCTGATAATCGTCGGCCTCGGGCTCTCCCGGGCCGATCGCGGCCATCGCGGGGTCGGTCTGCATGGCCTCCCACAACAGCCGCAGCGTGTCCTGCCCGGGGGCAAAGACGATATCGTTGCACACGAACCAGTAGTAATCCCAGGCGGGCCGGTCCGCATGGGCAAAGGCCAACCCCTGATTGAACGCGAAATAGCGCCCCCGGTAGGTCGGGTCGTGGAAACTGTGGGTGGCATGGCGCGACCGGCCCTGCGGGCTGCTGCCGGCCTCGACCACATAGAGCCCCACATCCAGCCCGGCCCCCATGTCGCGGACCTGTGCGACGACGGCGTCGGTCAGGTCGGGGCGGTCACGGTTGATGACGATGATGGCGACACTATCCATGGGCGGGATCCTCGAACTGGTCGGACAGATGCAGACAGGGCCAATACAGCGGGTCCTCAATCCGCAGCGCGCCCACGGGCGGCGGGGCGGGGGTTCTGTCCAGTGCCGGCAGGCCCGCCAGACGGCGTAGCAGGGCCGCGGCATTGGCCCATCCGGCAGCGGGCGACAGCGCACCGCCCGGAATATGCAGCAGGCGGTCGTCCAGCCTGGCGGCTTGCATCACGGTGGCGGTCACGGCGGAATCGTCCACCAACAGGTCATAGCCCGCCCCGTCCCACAGCGGGGCCAGCGCCCAGGGCGTCTTGGCCGCCAGCGACAGGGGCCGTGCGGCATGGGCCGGGGCCGCAGCGGACCACAGCGGGTCCGCGTCGTCGGGGGCGGTGGTCAGGCGATGGGCCAGATCCTCGGCCGTCATGACTCGGGGGCCCACCAGCGCGCGCAGGGCAGGCAGGCGGTCCAGCAGCAGATCGACACGGGTGCGCGCGCTGGCCGTGGCCAGACCCAGGACCGCACCACGGGTCTGCAACCAGCCCAGCACCGACAGCATCGGCAGGTCCGGAGCGACCACGATACGCGGCGCGGTCAGGGCCGGGTGATGGCGGCGGTCCACCGCGTCATAGCGCGGCCGCCCGCGCAGCAGATGCACCCGCCCGCGCCATGACACCTGCATCCGGTCATAGCGCCAGCCCGGCACGATGGCAGGATCACCATAGCCGCCCCGATCCCAGAGCGCGGGACAGGTCTGGCTGCCGTGCAGCAGCGTGTCATCCAGATCCAGCGCGATCCGCAGACCGCCAGGCAGGCTGTGCCCTGCAAGGACCTGTCCGGCCCAGTGATCGACCGCATCCGGGTCCGCCAGCGGCACATCCAGCGCAGTGCGATCCAGCAGCGCAGGCGGCGGCGCGATCGCACCCGCCGGGCGCAATGCGGCCAGCGCAGGGATGATATCGGGGGCGGTGGTCATTGCCACTGGACCTCCGTGCGCAGCACCCGGGCCGGCACACCGCCGACCAGGCTGCGCGGTGCCACATCGCGGGTGACGACAGCGCCCGCCGCGACAACAGCCCCGTCACCGATGGTCACCCCCTTGAGAATCATCGCACGCTGCCCGATCCAGACATCATCCCCGATCATCACAGGCGCTGTCGCAGGGCCGCCCACCGCCAGACCGTGATTGTCGGAATCGCGGATCACCACGTCAGGTCCGATGGCGACCCGATCACCGATACGGATATCCGCAAAACAATCGATGGTGCCGCGATAATTCATGTAGCCCGACCCCAGCGTCAGCCGCGCACCCGGTGCCAGCGCGCAAACGAACCCCGTATGCAGCCGAAACCGCCCCGTCACCGTGATCGCAGCCCCGGAGTCGAGCTTGAGCACGCAGGGCAGGGCCGCGAAATGCGGCCAGCGCGCGCCCAGATGCAGCAGACCGTCCGACAGGGTGATGCGGGCGTCAGAGGCGGCTGCGGCCCGCACACCGGCCTCGACCATCAGCCGACCGGGTCCGGTGACACGCACCCGCTGTCGCAACACAAGGCCCCGCACGGCGCCCACCAGTTGCCCGCGCCGTGCACGCAAGGATGCGATCATCCTGTCCCCTCCTGCGGATCGGTGCTGAGCGGGTAGCCCAACAGCTTCAGTTCAGGGGCAGAGAGGGCCTCGAACAGCCTGATCTCGTCTGGGGTCATGCGGTCGCGCCAGCCACCGACCGCGCCGGTTTGCAGGGTATGGGCCTTGCGCGGGTCGTCGCTGGTGGCCCGCGCGCGTTGCCGGTCCAGATCGGTCAATGCGATGATCCGGGCGATGCGGTCATCGCTCACGGATTTGCCCAGAAAATCCGCCACGCGGCGGATCTGGGCTGCGGGATCGCGGCGCAGATCCTCGTAGCGCAGCATCAGGAACCGGTCGGGATAGCGGCGCTGATAGGCCAGCGCCTGCCGGACATGATCATGCCACAGGCCAAAGGGCCGTCCGGCCCGGTCCGCGATATAGGTCAGCCGGTCGCCGATATAGCTGCCGACCCTGTCCTGGTAGGCATGGTTCGACAGGGTCGCATCGCGCCCGTCGCGCACGTTGTAGATCACGCGCGGAAACAGATCAAAGGCAGGATCATGGTTTTTCAGCACCCGCGGGGTGGTCGGGCTGTGGTCCGCCTCGCGGCTGCGCGGCACCAGCCTGTCGATCACATCCAGATCCACGTCATCCAGTGTCGGGTCCAGCACAAAGGCCACGATCATCCGGGTCCAAGTGTTACCCGAGCGTGGAAAGGAACATAGGTAAACATCGCTGGCGCGGCTGTCGGTCTGGCGCAATAACCGCGCGCGCTGGCCCGGTCGCAGCACGCTGAGTGAAATGCCGTGACCAAAGAGCCATGATTTCAAACTGCGCGCCATCGCCGGTCTCAGGTCCAGCTATGGTCGATGATCACCGGCCCGACCTGGGTGTTGCCGCTGAGGGTGCCGGTGCCCAGGTAATCGCCCTGTTCGACATCGAGTGCGGCGGCGTTGGCCAGATGATGCAGTCGGTTGCCATCCAAAAGCATGTTCAGGTTCAGCGTATAGCGGCCCGCCGCCAGCGGCAGACGGTCGAGGTGGATACGGACCTCTCCGGTCGGGGTGCTGGCGTAGGTTTTGCCGAAATCGTCCGACGCCAGCTGTGTCAGCCGGTTGCCATAGGCATCCAGCACCCCGATCCGGAAACTGAGCGATTTCACCCGTCCGGGGTCGGTGCGGTAACCCAGCACGATATCGCAGGGGCCGCCGCAGACGGCACCGCGCAGCTGGTTGGCCGGGCTTTCGATGCGCAGGCTGGTAAAGGCGGCCCCGTCGCGCCCGCTGTCGGTGATCGCGCTGGAATTGCCGTCATGGTCGCCTGCGTAACGGGTCAGCACCTCGTCGATGGTGCCGGTCATGGTCAGGCGGCCCTTTTGCAGCAGGATTCCGGTCTTGCACAGGTTGCGCAGCGACCCCTGGTTGTGGCTGACGATCAGCACCGTTCGTCCCTCTTGTGACACCTGTTCCATCTTGCCCAGGGATTTGCGCTGGAACGCGGCATCGCCCACGGCCAGCACCTCGTCCACCACCAGGATTTCGGGTTCCAGGTGGGCCGCCACCGAAAAGGCCAGCCGGACGGACATGCCGCTGGAATAGCGTTTGACGGGGGTATCGAGGAATTTTTCGACGCCGGAGAAATCGACGATCTCGTCCAGCTTGGCGCGGATTTCGGCCCGGCTCATGCCCAGGATCGCCCCGTTGAGAAAGATATTCTCGCGGCCCGTCAGTTCGGGATGAAACCCGGTCCCGACCTCGAGCAGACTGGCCATGCGCCCGGTAATGCGCGCCTGCCCCTCGGTTGGTTCGGTGATCCGCGACAAGACCTTGAGCAGGGTCGATTTGCCCGCGCCGTTGGCACCCACGACGCCGACGATATCGCCGCGTTTGACGTCGAATTCCAGATCACGCAGCGCCCAGAATTCCTCGACGCTGTCGCCCGCCAGCAGCTGTTCGCCGCGCAGGGTGCGGCCGAGGTTGCGCCGCAGGCTGGCGGCGGTCTGGGCCAGCCCCTCGCGCAGGGTGGTCGCGCGCTGGGTGTCGTGGCCGATCAGGTAACGCTTGCCCAGGCCGCGCACGGAAATCATCGTGTCCGTCATCAGATATAATCCGCAAAGCTGCGTTCCGTGCGCCGAAAGGCGCGCAGGCCGAGGAACATCAGGCCCGCCGTCACACCCAGCCCCAGCATGAAACCAGGCCAGTAGATCACAGCCTCGCCACCCAGGATGCACCAGCGGAACCCGTCGATCACCGACACCGCCGGGTTCAGACTGTAAAGAAGGCGCCATTGATCCGGCACCACGTCGCTGGAAAAGCCCACGGGCGAGACATAAAGGCCCAGTTGCACGACGAAAGGCACGATGAACCGGAAATCCCGGTAACGCACGTTGAGCGACGCCAGATAGAGCGCGGGCCCGAAGGCCACGGCCACCGCATAGACCACGAAAATCGGCAGGAACACGATGTGCCAGCTGGGCGGATACCAGAAAATCAGCATCAGGATCAGCAGCACGCAGAACGAAATCACGAAATCCACCAGCGACACGATCGAACTGGCCGCCGGTGTGATCAGGCGCGGATAGTAGATCTTGCTGATCATGTTGGCGCTGCCCACTAGGCTCTGCGAGGCATCGCCCAAGATCGTGGACATCAGAAACCAGGGCAGCATGCCTGCATAGACCATGATCGGGTAGGGGGCATCACCCACGCTGGGCAGGTTCGCGATCCGGCCAAAGATGAAGGTGAACACGATCATCGCCATGACCGGGCGCACCACGGCCCAGGCCGCCCCCAGTGCGCTTTGCTTGTAGCGCACGGCGATGTCGCGCCAGGCCAGCACAAAGAACAATTCGCGGTAGGACCAGATATCGCGCCAGTAGTGGCTGTCCGTCCGCCCGTTTTCCAAGACGATCTGCCGCAAGGCCGGGGTCGAGGTCTCTGTCATGTCCAAATCGGTTCTTTCAGCGGGCGACACCCTGCGGGGCCAGCCTGCGCGGGCGTAAATGCAATGTCGGACCTGGTCCGTGTCAACGGGTGCACAGCTATCCCGAAAAGACCCGGATAGAAAAGAGCCACCATTGCAATTCCACGGGCGAAGGGCACTCTTGGGGCGGACGTTGCCTGTCGGCAACCTGCATGCCGCATCAGCCGCCGTCGGGGCCCACCATGAAGATCGCCTATCTGCTGCCGGACAATGCGCTGAAATTCGTGCGATACTTCCAGCCCTACCTGACGCCCTCGGGGCAGCCGCGCTGGCGGGATGCCGAATTCGTGGTGAACCCCGATGGCGGGCATTTCGACGGGGTCGTGGTCCACCAGAGCGTCAGCGCGCTCAGCCGCAGCTATCGGCTTACCTGCCCGCCCGGCCGGACGCTGATCTGCCTCAAAGAACCGCCCGACATCACCTTTCTGCCGCGCGGCTACCTGGCGCAATTCGCGTCCGTGATCTGCCATGACACGCGGGTGCGCCATCCGGGACGCAGGCTGGAGCCAGGTGCCCATCACTGGTTCGTCGAGGTGCCCCATGACGACATCGAACCCACCGGGTTCACCGACAAGCAGCGGCTGATCTCGGCCGTGGTGTCGGCCAAGACCGATACGCCCGGCCACCGGCAACGCCTGGCGCTGATGCACCGGCTCAAGGCGCATTTCGGCGACCGGCTGGACTGGTGGGGGCGCGGCATCAACGATCTGACCGCCCCCAAGATCACCGCCCTGCGCGATCACAAGTATCACATCTGTCTCGAAAACGGGGCCTGGCCCGGCTATTGGACCGAAAAGATCATCGACGCCTATGTGGCCAATTGCGTGCCGGTCTACTGGGGGGCACCCGATATCGGGCGCTCTTTTGACCCGGCCACGATCCTGGGCATCGACATTGCGGACCCCCAGGGCTGCATCGACCGGATCGAGACCGCCATCGCAAATGACATGTATGCCCGCGTCCAGGAAGGGCTGGCCCGCGCCCGGCGGCAGATCCTGACCACATATCACCCCTATCAGATCTACACCGACCGGCTGGCGGCACTGCCCGCCACGCCCGCGCGCGAGATCACGATCGCCCCTCAGACCGATTTCGCCTACGCACCGCAGGACCGGATCGCGCACCGGATCTGGCGCTGGCGCAACCGCCACCGCATCTGAGCGCATCCTGCGCTGTGCAAGTCACACGCCTGTGATTATAGAGACGCCGACACCGATTATTTTGACGCAAAAGGATTTCCGCATGGCCCGCCTTTATGACAGCCGCAAACGCATTCTGGTCACCGGTGGTGCCGGTTTCGTAGGCTCGCACCTGATCGACCGCCTGCTGGAACAGGGCCACGAGATCATCTGCGTCGACAACCTGTTCACCGGCACCAAGCGCAACGTCGATCACCTGCACAACCATGCCCGGTTCGAGCTGATCCGCCATGACGTGACCCTGCCGCTGTATGTCGAGGTCGACGAGATCTACAACCTCGCCTGTCCGGCGTCGCCCGTGCATTACCAGCACGATCCGGTGCAGACGACGAAAACATCCGTGCATGGTGCCATCAACATGCTGGGCCTGGCGAAACGCCTGAAATGCAAAATCTTTCAGGCCTCCACGTCAGAGGTCTATGGCGACCCGTCGGTGCATCCGCAGCCAGAGGGTTATTGGGGCAACGTCAACCCCATCGGCATCCGGTCCTGCTATGACGAGGGCAAACGCTGCGCCGAGACGCTGTTTTTCGATTATCACCGCCAGCACGGTCTGGACATCAAGGTGGCGCGAATCTTCAACACCTACGGGCCGCGGATGCACCACGCCGACGGGCGGGTGGTGTCGAATTTCATCGTTCAGGCGCTCTTGGGCCAGCCGATCACAATCTATGGCGACGGCCAGCAGACGCGGTCGTTCTGCTATGTGGACGATCTGGTCGAAGGCTTCATCCGCCTGATGGACACCGGCCCGGACGTGACCGGACCGATGAATCTGGGCAATCCGGGCGAATTCACCATGCTGGAACTGGCCGAACAGGTGCTGGCGCTGACCGGGTCGAAATCCAAACTGGAATTCATGGACCTGCCGCAGGACGACCCCAAGCAGCGCCGCCCCGACATCACACTGGCCAAGACGACGCTGGACTGGGACCCCGAGGTCAAACTGACCGAAGGCCTGCGCCGCACCGTCGATTATTTCAAGACACGCCTGCCTGAACTGCAGGTCGTCTGACCCGGACAGCATGGCGCGGATCCCGGCAGGCCCGGGCCGCGTCCTTGCAGGCGTAAATAATCTGTTAATGATGATTATGTCATATATGGCCTCCCTTAAGGCCATTTTCCGGCCCACGCGCGCAGCGTGAGTTTCATACTAGCGTCATGCCAGCGTTACATGCGTCTGCACAACAATGCTGAGGGTCTTGCGGATCGGTCGTTGCCGCAGCCCTGAATGACATTGTGCGGGACTGACATGATTGCGCCGTTCTCAGTAGGGTCGAAACCGTATCGTGCGTTCCGCAACCGTCTTGGGTGCGGCGCGCCGGATCATGACGGCGACTTTCGCGATCAGCTGATGGCGCGGGCGCAGATGCCGCACCGGATCGGATTCCGTCAGGCCAATCTCGACACCGGGTTTTCCGCGAACCTCGCACGGTTGTTCCCGCAACTGATCGCAGTGGACGCGCCACAGATCGACGGCGATACCCCGGTTCTGATGTATGGCGCGCTGATGCCCGATCCGCAGAAATCACATGCCAGCACCACCGCATTGATGCCACATGTGAAGCCCGACGATCCCGTCACCTATTTCGAGATGGGGTTCCTCGCATCCACCACAAGCTGGGCCGAGGCGCTGGCGTCACGCGATCCCGCACAGGCCTGTCTAGGATATGTTTTCGACGACCGCGCCCAATATTACATGTCGGATTACGAAACCCGGCTGGACGCGAAACTGAACGGCGATTTCACGCTGTCCCCGCAAGATCGCGACCGGGCTGAGGCTGCCATGCGCCGGATCGTCGCCGACCGGATATCCAAGTATAACTCGCAGCCATTCTACCGCCCCGTGGTATCGCCTGAGTTTGCGCGGCGCGTGCTGGTGGTGGACCAGAATTTCTCGGATGCATCGACGTTCTACGGACGCGCAGACCACCGGACATTCAAGGCGATGCTGCGCGCCGCCATCGCGGAAAACCCCGATGCAGAGATCCTGGTCAAGACGCATCCGGACCTTGCCTGGTCCAGGGACGGCACGCGGCGCGGGTATTTCGACCACATGACATCGCAGGGGCGGGTGCGGATCATCCGTGACGCGGTCAACCCGTTCGAACTGTTCGATCTGGTGGACACGGTCTACGTCGGCACCAGCGGCATGGGACTGGAAGCCTTGCTCGCGGGCAAGCGCGTCGTGTGTTTCGGCGCACCTTGCTATGCAGGCTGGGGTCTGACCGACGACCGCGGGACCGTGCCCCATCGCCACCGCAGCCGCGATCTGGCGGAATTTTTCCACGCCTTCTACATCTGGTATACGGTCTATCATCTGCCGGATGGCCCCGTGCCTGCCCGGATCGAGGACGTGCTCGACTATATCGTCACCCATCGACCTGTCCGGCCCATTCCACAGATCGCCCCGGCACAGCCCACCCTGTCCATCGTCATTCCGGTGCACGGGGTCGAATCCTACATCGCAGAGTGCCTGACCTCGATCCAGAAACAGACATTTCAGGACTTTGAGGTCATCGCCATCGACGACGTCAGTCCCGACAGATCGGCCGCCGTGGTGCAGGCCTATGCGGATCGGGACCCGCGTTTCCGTTTGGTGACGCGCAGAGAAAATGCAGGCCCCGGCTTTGTGCGCAATCAGGGCATCGACCTCGCGCGGGGACGCTATGTGCTGTTCATCGATCCTGATGACTACATGCCTGATCCTCACCATCTGGACCGGATCATCGCGATGGCAGAGGCTGACGGCGTGGACATGGTCCGGTTCCGCAAGGTCCACGAACAGATCGAGGATGCCGATGGTGCGGTTGTCCGGATGCGTCCCGATCCCACAGAGGCATTCTTTGCAGCAGAGGTGCAGGACACCACGCCCGCCGACCATCCGCAGATCGCGCATTCGCGCCATTTCTGGAACTGGCTCTATCGCCGCGACTTTCTGAACGACAAGGCCATTCGGTTCAAAACGGCCTACCGCGAGGAACGCGCCTTTCTGATGCAGGCCTATCTGGCCAATCCGCGCCTGTCGGTCTGCGACAGCGACGGAGTCGTTTACCGGATCAGGCCCGGGTCTGCGGTGCGCCGCAAACAGACGATGTCCGACGTCAGAGACCAGCTCGACAACTTTGATCATGTGGTCAGCTTGCTTGATGACCAGCACGCATTCGAACCGACATCGCCCCATTGGTGGCTGGCGCGGTTTCAGGTGTCCCAGTTCCTGCACTACCTGTTTTTCGGCTTTGCCTGGAAAACTGCGACAGAAGAGGGCGAAACCGATGCCTTCATGACACGGCTGGCAACGACGCTGCAACGCACCGCACTCTGGCCGGACGATGTGATCGGCGACCCGGACTCCATGGCCGCGCGGCACTTTCGCTGCGGGGCTTACGGGCTGCTGCTGGCGGCGACCATGGCGCAGCGCGCCGACCTGATTGCGCTGGCACGCACCCTGCGCCCGGTCCCGGCCGATACGCTTTATGACATCTACCTGCATGCGCCGCAGACGCCGACCGAACACCGATTGCAGGCCGCACTCAATACCTATGCGCGCAACGAACGTGTCACGCAGGCCGGCGCGCGGGCTGCGGCCCCCGCGCGCCCGATCCGTCTGATCATCCACATCGGTGCCACGAAAACCGGCAGCACCGCCCTGCAGCACCTGATGGACGACAACCGCCCGGCCCTGCTGCGCGCCGGCATCTGGTATCCGGAAACAGGATTGCTGCGCCAGATCGACCGCCCCAGCAAACAGGCCGGACACGCCCGGTTCATGGCAGAGGCCCGGCGCGGGGGCACGGCCCTGCGGCGACATATCCTCTCGGGTCTGGCCGCGATGGGGGACCGCATCCACACTGTCATACTCTCGTCCGAGGCGTTTTTCCTGGAACCGGATTCAACAGCGCTGGCCAGGCATTTTCCGGATTTCGACGTCGAGATGATCGTCTACCTGCGCCGTCAGGACGAATGGGCCAACGCCCAATACGCCGAATTCGTCGCGGGCGGTGCCATCAGCCGCGAGGCGTTGCCCTTTGCGGACTGGTTGTCGAAACCGGCCACGCAAACCTTGCTGGATTATGACGGTCTGCTCCGTCGCTGGAAGGCCTGCCTGCCGCAATCCGCACTGCATGTCCGGCGCTATGACCGGTCGGACGGCCGCGACTGGGATATCATCACAGATTTCACCGACACCCTGAACCTGCCCGTGATCGGCGACCTGCCACGCCCCGCCGCAGACCGTGGCAATGCCGCCAGCCTGTCGGCCTGTCACGTCGAACTCATCCGGCACTACAATTTGCGGGAATACGACACCACCAACGCCTATCTGGGCTTTGTCGGTGCCCTGACGGATCGTCTGCTGGACTGGCGCCGCGCGCGCGACCTGCCCATGACGAAACCCTGGTTTCTGACCGACACCCTGTCGGACCGGATCATGGCACAAGCGGCAAAGGGCAATGCGCGGATTGCGCAGGAACATTTCGACCGGTCCGGTGGCGATGCTTTTCCGCCGCGCGCGGCCCCGCCCCCCGACAGCACCCTTTATCTGGCCGAATGCAACATCGCAGAAGCCACCTATCAGGAACTGGCGATCCGCAGGACGACACGTCCGGGCATGGTGAATTACGGCCCCCTGGCCTGGCGGCGCTGGACCTTTGTGCCGCTGATGACCGCTGGTTACGCGATGCGCGGCAAACGCATTCTGGCCCGTCGGTTCTGGACCGATCCCGCGGGTTTCGCGCTCACGCATTGGGCCGGACGCAGACCGGGACTGATGAAAATGACCTTTGCCCACCTTCGGACGGATTATGCGCCACACACCCCACACACAGGTGCGATACATGCCAGATAAACCCAATACGCGCCGCCCCATCACGCTCGAAGTGCCAGAGGCCTGGTTGATGAACCCCGGCGACGGGGCGCAGCACCGGATGTTCTATGCGGGTCTTTTGTCGGCACTGGCGGAAATGAACGTGACCATCGATCCGGTCTGGCTGCCGCGCGGTGCCGAACGGGCGCCGCGGCGCGGGACGAACGACAATTTCGTCATCAGCTTTCATTCGCACGGGTCCGACGGCTATCTGATGCGCTGCAAGGAATCCTATATCCCGATGTATTTCACCATGGATGCCATGGGATACTCGTGCTTTTCGGAACTGTCGCGCCATCCCGAACGGTTCCTGCCCGCCATTGCGCGGATCGACACGACCCGTGCCAAGGATTTCGTGGACGGGATCGCGCAGGATCTGCGGACCAACAACCTGTCAAAATATCCGCAACCCGACAGCGTGGCACAGGACCGGACGGGCTATGTCTTTGTGCCGTTGCAACTGGAATGGGATTCGGTTGCCAAGGGGACCTGGATCGACCCGCTTGCTGCGCTGGAACGGACCATTCATGCGGCCAGGAACACGGGCCGGCATACGATCGTCAAACGCCATCCCCTGTGCCGCAGCCCCAAGATCGCCGCCACCCTGGACCGGCTGGCGGCCGATCCCGATGTCACCGTGTCCACCGCATCGGTCAACAGCCTGATCGCGGGGGCGGATCTGGTGGTCGGTGCAAATTCGGGTGTCCTGTTCGAGGCACTGCTGCAGGGACGCGACGTCGTCAGCTTTGCCGCATCGGATTTCGGACTGGCGACCCATCAGGTGCGCAGTCTGGCGCATCTGGAAAAGGCGATTGCCGCCCCGGCCCCGCCCGACATGGCATGGCGATATCGGTTTTTGTCCTGGTATCTGCGCGATTACTGCGTGCAGGCCGACAACGTGGCCGCGATCAGGCGCAAGATACAGGCCTTTGTGACGCGCCCACGACAAGCCGACGCGGCAGTCCTGCAACGCAGGTATGTCGGACAGGGCAATCTGTATTTCTATTCCGTCTTTGACCGGATCAAGCGCCGCATCTTCTCTTGATTGGCCCGATGGTCACGATTCGCTTGGCCCGGATCGAGCGGCGCAGTCCCGAGTCTTGTTGCTGAATAGCACCCGGCAGACCGCATCCTGACCGCCCTTGGGCCGTGTGCATGCCGCAGCGCAGCACCGGGATGGCGCGCGAATCTGGTGCTGTGGGACCCTGCCCTGATTGCGCCTTGAACCGATCATACCTTGGGATGATGCAACTCATACCTTGGTCTGAGACGGTTCTGACCTTGGGGGGGTGTCCCGCAATTCGCCCCATCGGACGATTTCGCAGCACGGTCGGGGCTGTCAAATCTCAGGGCATCCCGGATCACTCCCGATCCATAATAACTCTGAAAGAGACTATCATGACCCTGGCACGTAACCTCCTCTCCAAGACCATCCGCACCTTCGTTCGTGACGAGGACGGCGCGACCGCCATCGAATACGGCCTGTTTGCCGCCCTGATCGGCGCCGTGATCGTCGGCACCGTCGCGACACTGGGTCAGGATACGCAAGCCGGCTTTTCCGCGATCAGCACCGAACTGAAGGCTGCACAAGCAACAGCCGATACATCCGGCGGCTGAAACAAAGAGACCGGTGCCGCCGGACCAACCGGCGCACCGTCCCTGCCTCTTCTTTCTCTCTCTGTATCAGGATCACTGCGATGACCCGCCCCCCTTCCGACACAACGCCCCTCGCCGCCTACGTCTGCACCGACGAAGGGGCCGATGTCGCGCGGACGGCGGTGGAACGGTCGGGTGGCGACGACAGCGCCCTGCGGGGTGGCGGTCTGAGCGGTGCGGCGCGTCTCTGCTCGGGCGCGCCCATCGCACAGACCCTGCTGACAGAGATGGGCAATATTCCCGTCGACATGGCCTGCGACTGCGTGACCGAACTGCGCGCCACGGGGGCCGAGGTGATCGTACTGGGCCGGGCCGATGATATCGGCACCTACCGCGCGTTGCGGCAGGCCGGTGCGCTGGAATATTTCGCCTTTCCGGTGACCGCGGACGAGATCCTGGCGATCCAGCGTCGCCCGCCCGCCAATGATGTCACGGCCCCCGCCAGCCGCCGTCCCTGCATTGCGGTGACCGGCAGCAACGGCGGCGTCGGTGCCAGCCTGCTGGCCCGGAACCTGGCGGTGCATGCCGCCAATCCGCGCGGTGCCAACATGCGCACCGCCCTGATCGATGCCGATCTGCGGTTCGGTGCACAGGCACTGGACCTCGACCAGGATCACACGCCGGGGTTCATCGATGCGCTGCGCAGCCCCGACCGGGTCGACGCGACCTTTCTGTCGGCCACCATGGCCACCCTGGGGCCGCAACTGTCGCTTTATAGTCATCACATCCGGCTGACGCAGGATGTCGCGATGCTCGAGGAAGGCCTGCCCGGCCTGATCTCTGTCCTGCAGTCGGAATTCGCGGCCACCGTGCTGGACATGCCCCGCGGCACGCTGCTGCGTGACAGCGCCCTGCTGCAGGCGCTGGATACGCTGGTCATGGTGGTGCCCGGTGGCTACGGCGGGGTGAACGCCGCCGCCCGCATGATCCAGACCCTGCGCGAGGATGCCCCCGACCTGCGCATCCTGCCGGTCCTGTCGGACCTGCGCCGCGATGCGGGCCTGACCGCACGCGACATGGGCCGCAGCATCGGTCTGGACATCGCAGCCACCCTGCCCCGCTGCGACAAGGCCGTCCTGCAGGCGCATCGCACCGCCGGCACGCTGATCGACGCAGCCCCGCGCAGCCCCTACGCCCGCGCCGTCCGTGACCTGTGGTCCATGATCGGCCCGGCCCCAGCCCAGGAACCCTCCGCACGCGCATCGCTGCTCAAGCGGATGTTCGGATGACACTCCACCTTGCCCAACCGTCGCTGCGCAGCGCGGTGACGCAGGTCCTGGACCTGTGCCGCCGGATCGACGCCGAGGGGTTGGCGCATCAGGACCGGGTGAACGCCGCGATTTCGCATCTGGTCGACACGGCCGAAGCGCCCTGGCCGCTGGCGCTGCAACGCCAGATCCTGACCGAGGCGACCCGTATCCTGACCGAAGAGGCAGGCGAGGCCCCGACCCCCGAGCCCGATCCCGCGCCTGCGCCCGCACCCGCACCGCGCCAGACCCTGCGGGCCAACGCCCCCGCGGCGCAGAACCCGACTGCAGCGCAATCCGCAAAACCGGCACCCGCCGCTGCCATACGGACCACCCAGTCGGGCAACGACATGATGGCGCTGTCCAACATGGTCATCGCCGATATGTCCAACACCGCCGATTTCGCGGATATGGCCAGCTTGCCCCGCGACGAACAGGACAAGATGATCCGCGAGGCGATCCGGCAGATGTCGGACCGGCGCAAACTGCATCTGAACGGTCAGGACATCACCGACCTGGTCGGCATCGTGCTGGCGGACATGCTGGGTCTGGGCCCGCTGGAACCACTCTTGGCCGATCCCGACATCAGCGACATCATGGTCAACGGGCCGCACCAGATCTTTGTCGAACGTCATGGCAAACTGGAACTGACCGGCATCACGTTCCGCGACAACGCCCATGTGGTCGCCATCGCCACCCGCATCGTCGCCGCCGTCGGGCGCCGTATCGACGAGGCGCAGCCGATGGTGGATGCCCGCCTCAAGGATGGCAGCCGGGTCAACGTGACCGTGCCACCGCTGGCGATCGACGGCGCCACCATCACGATCCGCAAATTCCCCGCGGCCCCCGTGCAACTGTCCCGGCTGGTCAAGGGCGGCAGCCTGTCGCCGCAGATGGCGGGATTTCTGGAACTGGCCGCATTTCTGCGCCTGAACATCCTGGTGTCCGGCGGCACCGGGTCGGGCAAAACCACGCTGATGAACGCCATGTCGCAATTCATCCCCGAGGGCGAACGCGTCGTCACCATCGAGGACGCGGCCGAACTGCGGTTCCAGCAGCCCCATGTCGTCCGGTTCGAGACCCGCCCCCCCAACGTCGAGGGCACCGGAGAGGTCACGATGCGCACGCTGGTGCGCAACGCCCTGCGGATGCGCCCCGACCGCATCATCATCGGCGAGATCCGTGGTGACGAGGTGCTGGACCTGATGCAGGCGATGAACACCGGCCACGACGGGTCGATGTCGACGCTGCACGCGAACTCTCCGCGCGAGGCGCTGACCCGCGTCGAGAGCATGGCCGCCCTCGCCGGTTTCGCCCCCGGTGGCGGCGTAGTGCGCCGCCAGCTGGTGGATGCGGTGAACCTGATCGTGCAGGTCAGCCGGATGCGCGACGGCAAACGCCGGATCACCTCGATTTCCGAAATCGCGGGGCTGGAGGGCGATTCCATCACGCTGCAGGAACTCTTTGCCTTTGTGCCCGATCCCGACAGCACCCGCACCGAAGTGAAGGGACGCTACGTCTATTCGGGATATCGCCCCAAATTCGCCACCCGCGCCGCCGATTACGGGGTGTCCGCAGACCTTGATGCGGTGCTTGGGGGCTGAACCATGCCGACACTCATCCTGACGTTTCTGGGCGGTTTCGTGGTCTACGCGGTGCTGGCGCTGGTCGCGGTCATCATGGCCGACCGGCTGCGCAGGCGCCATCTGGACCGGTTGCTGCGCGCGCGTCCCGACACGGGCGGCATGCAGGTCGAGGAAACCATGCGCGCGGCCAAGCGCAAGGCCGCATCCGACACCCCGCCCAGCGAGTTGAGCGCCAGGCTGGCCCGTCACATGGCCCGCGCGGGCCTGGAGATGACCGTGCGGCAGGCCATGATCCAGGGCAGTCTGGTCGCCGTGGCTGTTTACGGGCTTGGCACCTTGGTGCTGGGCCTGCATCCGCTGGCCGCCCTGATCCTGGCCGCCGCGATGCCGGTGCTGCTGGGCGGGCTGGTCCTGCGCGTGGCGCGGGCGCGCTACATCCGGTCCTTTACCAATGACCTGCCAGAGGCGCTGGATGTCTTTGCCCGCGGCCTGCGGGCGGGCCGGCCCGTGGCGGATTCGCTGACCATCGTGGTCGAATCCAGCACAGGCGGTCTGCCGATCCTGCGCGAATTCACCCGCGCGCGCGACGAGATGCGCATGGGCAACAGCCTGCCGGATACGCTGGACCGGCTGAACCACCGCATCCCCACGGCCGAGGTCGCGTTCTTTGCCGTGGCCACGGCCTTGCAGACCGAAACCGGCGGCAACCTGATCGAGACGATGGAAAACCTGGCCAAACAGCTGCGCGACCGCCGCCAGCTGCGCCGCAAGGCCCGTGCCCTGTCGTCAGAGGCCCGCGCCAGTGCGATGATCCTGGCCGCCCTGCCCTTTGCCGTGGCGCTGCTGATCGGGTTCCTGAACCCCACCTATCTGGGCGTGCTGTTCACCGATCCGCGCGGTCAGGTCATGGCCACCGTCGCGGTGGCCAGCATCGGTCTGGGGATCATGACCATGGTCCGCATGGGCAAGCTCAATGTCTGAGGCGATGACCCCCCTGTTCTGGATGGCCTTTGTCGGGCTCACGCTGATGATGGCGGCGCTGGGGATGCTGATCTACGTCCAGTCGCGCGACAGCGAAACCGCAGCCCGCATCCAGCGCGCCACCGGGTCCGGCCCCGCACGCGACCAGCGCCGCGGGCCACATTCCGCAGGCAGCCTGTCGCACAGCGGTGCCTACCTGCGCCGCATCGTGCTGCTGACCGGCGAACGGCTGGCCGCGATGATGGGCGGCGAGGCGCGCGAAACCGTGGCCGAACTGGCCTCGGCGGGGTATCGCGGGCGCGACGCGCTGCTGATCTATGCCTTTTTGAAAACCGTGCTGCCTGCCTCGGCGGTGCTGGTCGGTGTGCTGTGGCTGTGGCTGGACGGGCCGCGCGGCGCGCGCATGATCCTGCCCGGCGGGTTGATCGCCGGTATAGCCCTCGCCCTGTCCAAGGGGGTCGACATCTTTATCGACCAGCGCCGGCGCAAGCGTCTGGCCCGCATCCGTCAGGGCTTTCCCGATATGCTGGAACTGCTGGTGATCTCCTCCGAGGCGGGTCTGGGCCCGCAGCCCGCATTGCACCGGGTCGCGCGCGAACTGGCGGTGGCCGAACCCGAACTCGCCCGCGACGTGCTGCAGATGGTGTCCGAGATGGGCATGACCAACAACCGCCGCGGCGCCTATGACCGGTTCAACGCCCGCATTCCCCTGCCCGAGGTCGGCGTGTTCCTGCAGACGCTGGACCAGTCCGACACCTACGGCACCCCATTCGCCCGTGCGATGCGCACGCTGATCACCGAACAGCGCGCCAACCGGCTGATGGCGGTCGAGGAACAGGCCGCCCGCCTGCCGGTGCTGATGACGCTGCCGCTGATCTTTTGCATCATGCCGGCGGTGTTCGTCGTGCTGCTGGGGCCTGCCGTCCTGAATATCATCGACAACATCATGCGTGGGGGCTGACCCGTGTTTTCTGCATTCAACCAGAGACTGAAACGCCGTGCAGGGTCGTTCTTGCGCGACCGTGATGGGGCCGTGGCCATCGAATTCGTGCTGATCGCGCCGATCCTGTTCGCGCTGCTGTTCGGGATCATCACGGTGGGCTATTTCCTCGGGATCAGCCATTCGGTGCACCAGCTGGCCACCAGTGCGGCCCGCGTGTCGGTGGCGGGGCTGAATGGCACCGAACGCGCCGCACTGGCACAGGATTACATCGCCGAGGCCTCCAGCCATTATCCGCTGCTGACACAAAGCGCGATCACACCCGCCATCACCGTGGTCGATACCGGTGTGCCCAGCATCACGGTCAATGTGACCTACGCGCTGGACGAATCGCTGCTGGAACTGGCCAACGGGTTCTTGCGGTTGGGCCTGACGGATCTGACGGGGCGGGCCTATGTCGCCTATTGACCGGATCATGACCCGCTTTGCCCGCGACGAGGATGGCGCCGTGGCCGTCATCGTCGCATTGGTGCTGACCATGCTGCTGGGTTTCGTTGCCTTTGGCGTGGATATCGGCGCGCTTTATCGCGAACGGGCCAGCCTGCAGGCCACCAGCGATCTGACCGCCATGTCCGCGATGGGCGATCCCACGGCAGCCACGGCGCGGGCGCAGGTCGCATTGGGGGCCAACGGGCGGGATGCGGCCACGCTGACCGATCTGCAACCGGGCCGATTCCTGCGCAATCCCGCCATTGCGCCCGAACAGCGGTTCACCCCCCTGCCCGCTGGCAGCCCCGGCATCAATGCCATCGCCGTCACGCTGACCGATGATGCGCCGCTGTATTTCGCGCAGATCTTTACCGATGAACAGCAGGTCAGCCTGACGGGCCGTGCGCTGGCCACCCGCACCGGGGCTGCCAGTTTCAGCCTGACAAGCCATGTCGCCCGGCTGGACGGGCTGGACCTGAACCGCGGCATCATGCGCCGGTTCGGCACCACACAGGGCCTGACCCAGGGCAACATGAACGATCTGGCCGCAGCCCAGGTGCGGATCGGCGATCTGGTGCTGGGCATCGACAGCAGCAATCCCAACCCGGCCGCGATCCTTGATGGCACCGCCACCGACGTGGCTGTCATCCGCGCCCTGCGCGACCTGGTGCCCACACCTGGCTGGGGTGCGCTGTCGCCGGTGGTGAACAGCGCCAGTGACGCGCCATTCGACATGACCCAGCTGATCAGCAGCGCCGAGACTGATCTGGGGCTGACGCTGGTGGATTTCCTCAACCAGATCGAAATGCCGGCACTGGACGTGCTGCGCGGCCTGGTCGGCAGTGGCCAGACCCGGATCGACCCCATCGTGACCAGCGATATCGAGGTGCCGGGGCTGACCGCGATTTCCGCCCGCATCGTCGCGGGCGAACCGCCTGCGCAATCGGGCTGGATCGCCATCGGCGAGGCCGGCACCCAGCTGCACCGTGCAGCCGCACGGCTGACCACCGACATCAGCCTGAGCGCGGGCACGCTGGGGCTGATCGGCACCGGCGTCAGCGCAGGCGAGATCAAACTGCCGCTGATGGTGGAACTGGCCGGATCGACCGCGACGCTGGACGACATCAGCTGCATGGGCACGGACCCCGATACGGTGATCGCCCGGTTCCGCACCAGTCACACGCCGCTGCATCCGGGCAATGGCACATCGGTCGCGGCGCTGTATCTGGGCACCCTGCCCGCAGGCACCGCGGACAGCACCACGATCAACCCCGCGTCACTGGATTATGCCGATCTGCTGGACCTGACGATCCGTGTAGCCGTCCCGCTTCTGCCAGACATCGTGGTGTCCGGCATCACCGTGCAGGCGCGCAGCAACGTCACCGTCGGTCAGTCACAGGTGGACAGCATCGCATTCACCCGCGCCGATCTGGCCGCAGGCCGGACCACCGCCAGCTATGGGTCAGGTCAGGTGACGCGCACCGCCATCGCCGACCTGTTGTCACCGGACAATCTGGAACTGCGGGTAAAACCGGGCGACGCGGGCCTGGTGAGCGGGCTGGTCGCCCCCGTGCTGGACACCGTCATGGCCGCCCTGCCCGGCCAGATCCTGACCGCGCTGACCGATCCGCTGGACGGGATCGTGGACGGCATCATCGCCCCCACCGGCCTGCAACTGGGTGCCGGAGAGCTGGCCCTGACGGGCCATCATTGCGAATTGATCCGGCTGGTGCAGTGATCGTGCAGATCAGCCCGCGGCGCGGTGGTTCAGGTCCTGTGCATCACGGGCGGGGGCCGCACGGCGCGCGCGGCCGACCAGCGGCAGCACCTTGCGGGTGTCGATCCGCGCAGGCGCTGCGGGGGCCTGTTCGGCCTCCTTGGCCATGGCGCAGACCTCGTCGGTGACAAAGGCCATCAGCTGGTAACGCGACGCCAGACCCGATTTGGTATAGATCGATCCCAGCTGCGATTTGACCGTCGACAGGGCCGATCCGCGCATGTCGGCGATTTCGCTGTTGGAAAATCCCTTGGCCACGAAAATCGCGACATCGGCCTCGGCCTGCGACAGTGCCCAGTCCTGCGCATAGCGCGAAATGACGGTTTCCTTGGCCACGGGTTCGCTCGCACCCGGCGCCATCCGGCGGCGGCG
The DNA here is from genome assembly GCF_020531945.1 of Loktanella gaetbuli. Taxonomy (NCBI): domain Bacteria; kingdom Pseudomonadati; phylum Pseudomonadota; class Alphaproteobacteria; order Rhodobacterales; family Roseobacteraceae; genus Loktanella; species Loktanella gaetbuli. Next base: position 3,984 of record NZ_JAJATZ010000010.1, on the reverse strand, counting down.
TTCAGAGTTCAGGTTCCGTTTCACCTGACCATAGGCCAGCACCCCCACACCCGTGGTCAGTATGAAAAACGCCACAAAGAGCGCCCCCAGCACCAGCGGTGTCGCCTGCGCGGGGGTCAGTGCGAAATGCATGACAAGACAGGTCTTGAGCGTGGCAATCGCGGCGATCATCGCGGTGCCTGTGATCCATAAACGTGACATGAGGGCCATCCTGACTAAGAAACGATGTGTTTCCCCGAATGTCCCAGCGGAATATGGCTGAACTACGCCATTTTCTGGCGCAGCCCCGCATATATCCTAAAACAGGATCAGTATTTCCACACAGAAGACCTGCATCACGTCCGGGCGTAGACGTCCTCGTAGCGGATGATGTCATCCTCACCCAGATAGCTGCCGGTCTGCACCTCTATCAGGACCATCGGCACCTTGCCGGGGTTTTCCATGCGGTGCACGGCCCCCAGCGGGATATAGACCGACTGGTTTTCGCTGATCAGCCTGATCTCGTCATCCACGGTCACCTTTGCCGTGCCCTGCACGACGATCCAGTGTTCGGACCGGTGGTGATGGCTTTGCAGGCTCAGCGCGGCACCGGGATGGACCACGATGCGTTTCACCTGGAACCGGTCGCCGACCACCAGGCTCTCGAACCAGCCCCAGGGGCGGTGATCCTTGGGGAATGCTTCGGCCTGCGGGGCCTTTTTCTGTTTCAGCGCCGCGACCGCCTGTTTGACGTCCTGCGTGCGGTCCTTGTGGGCGATCAGCACGGCGTCGGGCATGGCGATGGCCACGATATCGGTCAGGCCGATGCCCACAATGGCCTGACCCTCCACCTCGGATCGCAGCAGGGTATTGTCGCAATCCAGCGCCGTGGCAGGCCCCGACAGGGACAGGCCACCGTCCTGGGTTTCGCGCCAGACGGCGGCCCAGTCGCCCAGGTCCGACCAGCGCCCGGCAAAGGGGACGACCGACAGGTTGTCCGCCTTTTCCATGACCGCGTAATCGATGGAAATGGCAGGTGCGGCATCCCAATGGTCTGCCGCCAACCGGGTGAAGCCCAGATCGGATTGCGCCCCATCCAGCGCGCCCTGCACCGCCGTCACCATGTCAGGGGCAAAGCTGCGGTAGGCCGCGACGATGGCGCGCACGGAAAACAGGAAAATGCCCGCGTTCCACAGGTAACGGCCCTCATCCAGCATGCCTTGCGCGGTTTCAGCATCGGGTTTCTCGACAAAGGCCTTCAGCGGCAGCGGCGTCAGATCGTCGGTCGGGGCTGCGGCCAGTTCCAGATAACCATAGCCCGTCTCGGGACGGTCGGGGCTGATCCCGAATGTCACCAGCCGCCCGTCACGCACCGCAGGCAGCGCCGCCTGCACGGTGGCGTTGAAGGCCGCTGTGTCGGGGATCACGTGGTCCGACGGGGCCACCAGCATCACGCCGTCCGGATCGCTGGCGAACAGGTGCAAGGCGGCGGCCAGCACCGCAGGAGCTGTGTCGCGGCCCGCAGGTTCGATCAGCACGGCACCGGGGGCAATGCCCGCCTCGGCCAGCTGTTCGGTCACGATGAACCGGAACGCATCGGCGGTCACGACCACGGGGGCAGCATATCCGTCACCGGCCAGACGGCGCGCACTGGCCTGAAACAGGCTTTCGTCCCCGATCAGGGGCGAAAATTGCTTGGGATAGCTCTTGCGCGACAGCGGCCACAGCCGCGTGCCCGACCCACCGCACAACAAAACCGGAGTGATCATCGCGGGATACCTCATCATTATTCTTTGCGCCACCTTAGCGGCAAAACATGGCACCTTGATGCCTAAAATTCATCTTTTCGGCGCAGTGCACCCCGGCATCATCTTGCCCCAAATACTCCCGCCGGAGGCTCCCGTCCGCCCTACTTGGCGCGCACGGCGGCCCCTGTGTCCACCTGTTGCAGATACCAGTCGTAGGTCTGCGCGATGCCGTCAGCCAATGCGATATCCGCCGTCCAGCCCATCTGCGCCAGACGCGACACATCCATCAGCTTGCGCGGCGCACCATCGGGGCGGCTGGGGTCGGTCAGGATCCGGCCCTCATAGCCCACGGCGGCCGCCACCATCCGTGCCAACTCCAGGATCGTGACATCCACCCCGGTGCCCACGTTGATATGGCTCAGCATCGGTTCGGTTTCCGCCTCGTAGGTCGCGCGGTCCAGATCCATCACAAAGAGCGACGCCGCCGCCATGTCGTCCACATGCAGGAATTCGCGCATCGGGGTGCCGGACCCCCAGATCGTGACCGATGGGTCGCCCGCCCGTTTCGCCGCATCGAACCGCAGGATCATCGCGGGCAGCACGTGACTGTTTTCGGGATGAAAGTTATCGCCCGGCCCGTAAAGGTTCGTGGGCATCACGGACCGATAGTCACGGCCATACTGGCGGTTATAGCTTTCGCACAGCTTGATGCCCGCGATCTTGGCCACGGCATAGGGCTCGTTCGTGGGCTCCAGCGTCCCGGTCAGCAGCGCATCCTCGGCCATCGGCTGCGGTGCCTCACGCGGATAGATGCAAGAGGACCCCAATTGCAGCAGACGCTGCACGCCTGCCGCATGGGCCTGATGAATGACGTTGCATTCCATCATCAGGTTTTCGTAGATGAACTGCGCAGGATAGGTGTTGTTGGCGATGATGCCGCCCACCTTGGCCGCCGCCAGAATGACCACGTCCGGTTTTTCCGCGGCCATGAAATCACGCACCGCAGCCTGGTCGGTCAGGTCCAGTTCCGCACTGGTGCGCGTGATCAGCTCATTCCCACCGCGCTGTTCCAGCTGGCGCAGGATCGCGCCCCCCACCATGCCGCGATGGCCTGCGATATAGATACGTTGCATGGGCTGCATCCTTGTCTGGAATTACGTCTCTGGCGCCAGCGCCAGATCGAGAAGTTGCGGGATCATCAGCCGCGACCCAAAGCTGCTGAGGTGATCGTCGTCGAAATACAGGAATTGCCCGTCCTGCGCGATCCGGCAATCGGGGGTGCAGAACACCGGGCCGGGATCGACATAGATCGCCCCGTGTTTCTGCGCCATCTCGGTCAGGATCGCCTGCGCGCGGGCGTTGCGCTGGCGGTAATCCTCCAGATCGGGGGTGTCTGGTAGCGGCCGCCCCGCCATCAGCGCCCGCGTGGCAAAGGTCGGCACGTGATAACCGATTTCGGGAATTCCGCCGATCAGCACGATCCGGTCGGCATGAGGCCGGATCGCCGCCAGCATCCGGTCCAGACCATAGCGCGTCAGGTCCGCGTTATCGCCGTCTGCGGGCGCAGCCGCATCAACGGGGACCAGCGTCGCAAGCGGACCGTCCTCGCCCGGCGGTCGGGTGCCTTCGGCCAGCATCGCCCATCTGGCAAGCACGATCACGGTATCGATGCGGGTCTGCGCGCCGATCCAGCCCGCAGTGGCCTCGATCCATTGCGAGCATTGTGGTGCCATCATGTGTGTTCGCTGAACCCCCAGCAGGGGCGGGCAACCCGGACCATGAAAGGCAAGCCCCTGTCGATCATGGTCGCGTAGCCAATCATCGAATCCCGGCGTCGCCCATTGGGTATGTGAATCACCAATCATGACGATAACACGCGGTTCGCTGCTCGCCTTGCCCAGCTCGGCACAGCGCGGTGCTGATATCTGCGCAATACCGCAGCTGTCCTCACGCGCCACGCGCATCGTGGCCTGCGTATAGGCCTGTTCCAGACCTGCGGGCAGGCGGGCGGGGAAACCGTCCTTGACCATCAGCAGGGCAAACAAGCCCAGCAGGGCCGCGCCCCCTGCCCCCGACAGCGCAAAAATCGCCCGGCGGCCGAACCTTGGGCCGCCCTCGTGTGTGCGAAACGGGCGTTCCACGAAACGCCAGCTGGCCCAGGCCAGCCCCAGCGACAAGACCAGACAGATCACGATGGTCACCGGGTCCAGATTGCCGCGCGCACTGGTCAGGATCCGTGCCGCCACCAGCACCGGCC